>JAAYZO010000895.1 GCA_012514865.1 Lentisphaerota bacterium
CTCTTCCTCTTCCCCCATCCGCGTCCATCCGTGTTCATCCGTGGTTAGCTTTCCCTCCCCACTCCCCCTTCCGCGTCTTCCGTGTGTTCCGTGGGCCGCCTTCCCCCTCTCTCACCATCGGTGTTCATCCGTGTCCATCCGTGGTTCTTCCCCCTTCGCCAACCTTGGACGTTGGTCATTGGGCGTTCAGCGTTGGGCGTTCCCGCCCCCTCTCTCCCCCCATCCGTGGTTCTTCCCCCTTCCCCAACCTTGGACGTTGGTCATTGGGCGTTCAGCGTTGGGCGTTCCTGCCTGCCTCCCCCACTGACGCACTGTCCAGCGACGCACTGACGCACTTCCCCTCCCCTCTCACCCATTCGTGTCCATTCGTGTGATTCGTGGGCCACTTCCCTATCCTCTTCCCCCTCCGCGTCTTCCGTGTGTTCCGTGGGCCGTCTTCCCCCTACCGCCCTGCTTCGACCGCGAACACCTCATCGGCAAACCACGACAGGACCTTCGGCAGCCCCGCGCCCGGGGCGATGCTGTTATCCTCGAGGACGCCCGTCGCGGCGCGTTCGACCGTCAGCGCCCACACGCCGGCGGCGCCGTCCGGCACCGGCGCCTTCACCGTCAGGCGCTGCTGCTCCGCGGTGCACTCGCCCGACGCCGCCACCGCGCCGGCGGCGTCGTAGAGTGTCACCTTCGCGGTCTCGATGCCGCCGCCGCCCTGCGCCGCCACGCTGACCTCGCCCAGCCCGGCGGGGACCTGGAAGTACAGCCGCGGCACCCCATGGATGAAGTGCGCCGCCGGATCGGCGTAGATCCCCAGCGCCGCGTTGGCGCTCTTCACCGCGTAGGCACTCCCGCCGGCCTCCATCGCCAGGATGTAGATCCCATCCGCGGGCGGCGTGAAGGCGACCCGGCCCGTGCTCCCCGCCGGGATCTCGCCCTCGGCCACCACCGCCCAGTCGGTGTCGCGACAGCTCCAGCGCACCGGAGACTCGCCACGGCCGATGCGGCGGACCTCGAGGACCACCTCGACGGCGCGACCGCCATGGCCGCTGACCAGCAGCGCGTTCGAGCCGCGCAGGAAGCACTCCGGGTAGTCGCGCGGCGCTGTCCGCGGCAGCGGCTGCCCCTGCACGCGGATCTTCGGGAAGCCCCACGGGTCCTCGGTCTCGCGCGGCGCCCACGCCGCGGCCAGGTCGCCGGCGGCGAGGCGCTCGTTGGCCCACTGGAACCACCGGAAGTACTCCGGGTGGTCGCGGTCGTACACCGGTCCCTCGTAGAAGATCCAGTAACCGCCCGTCATGCCGCCCACCAGCAGCGCGTTCTTGCCGCTGAACTCCGGGTCGGCGCCCTTCACCACCGGGTCGATGCCGCCGAGGTAGATGTGGTTGATGCCGCGCTCACGCGCCGTCGCCAGGCCGCGCTCGATGATGCGCTGGTTGTTCTTCAAGGCCACGTCGTGGCTGACATAGCGCCCCGAGCGCCCGTAGGTCCAGGGGTCCGACAGGATCAGCGGCGCCTTCGCCGTCGCCCACTCCGGGTAGCAGGCCTCGAGCATGAACATCGTCCCCGGCGCCGGGTAGATGTTGAACACGAACTGCGGGTTGATGCGGTCCACCGCCTCGCGGAGTTCCCGGCACTTGCGGCGCCAGTGCGCGATCTGGAAGTCGCGGAAGGCGTCGTGGAGGCCCTTCTCGGTCAGCCAGGCCTGACGCTGATCCAGCGCCAGCGCCGGCAGCTCCAGGGCCCGGTCGGCCGCGAACGCCTTCAGGATCACGTCGTCGTAGCTCAGCTCGTACAGATTGCCCGGCCGGCCCGGCCAGTAGTTCTCGAAGTCGAGGAAGACGCCCATGAGGGTGTCGTCCTGGGCGCTGATCTCGGCATACGGCAGGACATAGCCCGCCAGCCACTGCCAGAGCTCCTCCGAGTTCGGACTCCAGATCGGCTGCTCGAGACCGTTAGCCCACACCACCCGGCGCCCCGCGCTCAGCGCCGGATCCGCCGGAACGCCCTCGGCACCGCGCATCCACGGCTGGTGGTAGATGCCCGCCTCGCGGCACCAGGCGGTGACCTGACGCACCGCCGCGAGGTCCTCGGCGCCCCGCCGCGGCGAGAAGACGTTGAAGCCCGCCCGCGCCGCCTCCTGGACCATCCACGCCTCGGTCGTCCAGCCGCGCGTCGGCTGCATGACCTTATCCACCAAGATCCGCATCGGCACCCGCCGGCCCAGCTCGCTCAGCGCCGGCCGCTCCGCTGCCGCCGCCACGAGGCCCGAAAGGACTGCCACCACCGCCAGAAGAGTCCGCATCAGAGTCGTCCTCCGCGAGTCACACGACCACCACGACCGCGACTGTCGGAAAGGATAGCACCGCCCGCCCCCCGCCGCCACACACCCCGCCGCGCGGGGGAAGGACCACAGGACCACAGGACCACAGGACTACAGGACTACGGGACTACGGGACTACGGGACCACAGGACCACCGACTACCGACTACCGACCACCGACTCCCCGCGCGCCACCGGCGCGCCTGCGGCGGCGTCCCCATCGTCCACCCTGTCCACTCAGTCCACAATGTCCACCCCGTCCACATCCCGCCGCCGCGCCGCCTCCTCCTCCCTGAGAGTGGCACAGGCGTCTCGCCTGTGTCCGCGCCGCCGCC
>JAAYZO010000896.1 GCA_012514865.1 Lentisphaerota bacterium
AGTCACTGGACCTGGACGCCGCCGGACGGCTTGCCGTGCGCTATGCCGACGGACTGTCCCTGCAGGTCACGCCGGCGGTGCAGGTCGAGGGCGGCGACCAGGCCGGCCCGCTGGCGCTCGCGCCGCCTGAGGCGCCGCACGCCGAGGCCCTGCCGGAGCCGGGCCTGCGCTGGCGCCAGCGCGACGCGTCGCGCGGCGTGCTCGTGGAGACCACCTGGCGCCATCGCGGAGCCCTCCTCGAGAGCGCCGTGCGCCTGAGCCACGGCGGCGCGGCTCCCCTGGCCCTGCGTCTCGAGCTGGCCATCGCGGGCCTGCCGCTGAGCGGGCGCTGTTTCGCACCGGCCCAGCCGGCCGAGGCTGACCTCAACGCGACCGGCGGTGCGGCCTGGGCCTACCGCGGCGCCGCCGGCCTGCCGCCCGGACTGAGCCCGCGGGGCCTGGTGATGCCCATGGTCTGCGTCTACGAGCCGTCCCGTGACCTCGGCTTCACCCTGGCGGCCCGTCTGGAAGCCCCGACGCCGGCCTTCGCCGTGGCCGTGCAGGACGGCCAGGCCGTCCTGCAGCGCCGCGTCGTCGTGCCGCCTGGCGGCGCTGTGACCCTGCGACAGGTCGTGCTGCGCCACGAGGCCTGCTGGCGACCCGGCCTGGGCTGGATGCGTGATGCCCACCCGGAGGTCTTCATGACCTCGGACGCCGTCGTCAACGCCACCCACGGGTGTTTCATCTACAGCAACACCGGCGGCGAGGACCTCTGCGAGCAGCTCGCCCGGGAGGGCGTCCGCAATGTCGAGGTCCACTGGAACTGCCCGTTCTTCGGTAAGAGTGTCCCGGAGGCCGAGCCCTGGGTCAGGATGCTCGACGACCACTGGAACACCCTGAAGCTCACCACCGACCCCGCCGCACCCGGGCCGGAGGCGCCCTGCGCCGATATCGAGCGCTACGTGCGGAGCGTCTGCACGCCTGCCGGCAGGGTCGAGACCGTCCGCCAGTTCATCCGTGGGCTGCAGCGCCGCGGCATGGCCGCCTTCCTCTATGTCAACCCGACCGAGTGCTGGGAGGTCTATGCCACGCAGGAGTACCCCGAGTGTATCGTGCGCCGCCCGGATGGTACGGCGCGCCGCACCTGGTTCGACCACGTCGTCATGGACTGCCGTCCCGACAGCCGCTGGGGTCAGCACCTCATCGACGAGGTCGAAGGCCTCCTGCGGCTGTTTCCTGAGGCCGACGGGATCTTCATGGACCAGTCGGCCGGCGACCCGGATGACTTCCGGGTCTGCCGGATCACCACGGCCCTGGCCGAAGTCGTCCACCGCGCCGGGAAGACCTGCTACTGGAACGGGCCCTACATGGTCGACCTCCTCCGGCACGCCGTCGGGCTGCTGGGCGAACTCGGCCCGGTCGAGGGCGACCGCATTGCCTGGCTGGCCATCGGCAACAAGGTCTGCTGCGGCCTGGGCCACAGCGAAACGCAGTACCAGCGCAACCTCCTCAACGGCCTCTGGCCACCGGCGCCGAGCCAGACCCTGTCGCGGCGCTTCCGGATGAGCCCGCTGCCGGCGACGCCGGGGGCCATCCCCGAGGCGCTGGCCCGCCTGCACGGCGCCTATCTGCCCTTGTACGCCTCCTTCCTGGGCAAGGTCTGGTACCTCGGGGCGCGGCCGCTGCGGGTGCCGGAGGGCGTTCAGGCGAACCTCTTCGTGAGCCGTTCCGGCGACTACCTCATGCCGCTGGTGGTCCCCGGCCACGCGCTGGACCACGGCGTGGCGCGACAGGGCGTGGCCATCGCCGTCCGCGTTCCCGATGCCGCCCGTCTGCGTGCGGCCTGGTTCTGGCCGGTGAACTTCCCGGGGGGGCGCTTTGCCGTGCCGCTGTGTCATGCCGATGGCGAGGTGTGCGTCGACCTCCCCTGGCTGGGCTCGGCGGGCCTGCTGGTCCTGAGTGCCGACGCAGGCGCGGGCGAGGCCATGCCGTCGGCGTCGACGGTGCCGGGGCGGGCGCCGGGGGGGCCTCAGCCCCGACGCGTTGCCTGCGCCGTCATCCGCGCCGAAGGCTTCGTACCCGACGGCAACCGCGACAGCCTCCGCAACGGCCTCGTCACCACCGCGCCCCTGCCGCCGGTGCCGGTGCGGCGGGTGCTCCTCAACGGCCTGCCGGTCGGCGACCTGGAGTCGGTGAACTCGCCGCATTGGCACCCTCTGGCAGGCGTCGGCATCCTGCATGGCCTGACCGTGGACATCACGCCGGTTCTGCGTCGCGACAACGACCTGGTCATCGAGCCGGCCTGGCCCGGCGACTTCTTCAAACTGCGCCACATCGCCATGGTGGTGGTCTTCACCGACGGCCTGGTGGTCCACTCTGCCGTGGACCGCGAGACCTACTCGAGCTGTGCGCATCCGCAGGCCGAGGGCGTCATCGGCAGCCCGCTGCGTATCCGGCTGGTCTTCCCCGACCTGCCGGGGCCGGCTGGCGG
>JAAYZO010000115.1 GCA_012514865.1 Lentisphaerota bacterium
CGCGAGGCTGCCCCAGATGGCCAATCTCCTTGGATGGATCCGGGAACCCTGGAGCCGGGTCCTGATCTGCGTGGCTCTCGGGTTCGGCCTATGGTGCGCACTATGCCTGGCCCCTCCTAGGGCGCCACGTGGCTACGCACAGAGCATCAACGGCCTTAGTGAACTAAGCACCAGTGTCTTGAGTGCCCCAGCATCCGCCCGTTCCTATACACAGTTCTACGCACAGGTGAGGCAGGCGTATCCGGGATGGTGTGGGAGCATCGAGGCCTCGAACCCTTTCCCTGGAATTCTCCCCTCCAGGCACACCTATGCCAGAACACTGGCGTTGCCTGATGGCTCGGACCCAGATGCCGTGCCTTTGCTCTGGGACACTTTACCCGGTCCCGGCGGGAAGGCCTTCCCCGTGCTCTTCTACAGTGGTAGATTCCGATCGGCCATTCCCGGTATTGAGATCGAATCGATGCTCTCCAAGTGCAATGCGGTCGCTGAGCATTGGCCGACTGGAATGAAGTGAGGGGCGCACCTGGCCCATATGGCGCCACCGGGGAGGGCGGGGGCCTTTGCGGAAACCCGGGGTGTTCTGCGCCTCTGTCGACACGCGAGGGCCCTTGAACTGAGATCGAACAATGGACTCCCCTGCGGCCACGTCCTCATCCTATCCGCTGGCTGCGGCGGTCGCAGACGCCGCATCCCCGGCGCCATGGCGCTGTTGACGGCCTTGTTCGCGGAGCCGGCCGGATCTATGTTCCCGCATATGGAAAGGCTCCGGAAACACGCCATGCCGCAGGGAATCCGGCCGGCTAGGAGACGCAGTGCCCCCTGGTCACTGAAGGCAAGAACCGTGCTCCCCGCGAACGTCGGTGTGGTAGCGGGCCGCCGCTACTGCAGTCCAGGGCTCGGGGAGATGGCTGTCGAGGGATCCGATAGAGGAAGAGGGGGGCGTTAACCGGCTTCAGCCTGTCTGCGCTCAAGAACCACTCATTGGGTACGTCTGCTGGAAACAACTCTGATGACGGCGGTACCGGGAACACTGGGCGCCAACTGCGCGAATGGATCGGGCTGTGGCAATGAGGCGTCACACGAGGAACAGGAAGGCCTTGAGGAACGTGGTCGCGGTTGTCGCCGCTTCCCTGCTGACGCTTATCGGGGTCTTCACGTCCTTCCGTTGGTTCTTTACGGGAAGGTGCGTCCAGGTGGACGGAGCCTGGATTGGGTGCGAACTGTCGAGGCAACTATCCTGGGTTAGGCGGAAGGACGACGGAACCAGATACGGGGTAGACGGCATCTGGTACATGGGGAGGAAGGATGGATACCACTACTTCCGCAAAGTCAGGTTCTGGCGTCCCGACGTGACGTTACGTGTACATCTGAGCCAGTACCGGTGTCCGAGCGGGCATGGCATGGAGTTCCGAGACAACTGGCATGAATGGGAATGGACCGATCCGAGTTGGGCCGGCGGGTTCATCTCGGAAGATGCTCATTCCCCCGCAGAGCCTTAGATCGGAACTCTGCGTGGCAGAGCATACCTCTTGCGTGAAGAAGGGGTTGGAGGCGATGGTATGTGGCTGGTGGGTGAGCGGGCTTCGGGGGGGGCGTGTCCTGCCCCGGGTGGCCGGCAGCGATGACGCGCAAGCGACCGCGGAGGGCGCCTGGATGCCGCGACGGTCGGTGAGTCGGGTCGATGGGCCCGGCTGGTGCCATGGGATGGATAGTCACCACCCCGACGTGCCGGTGTGGGGACTATCCGCTATGTGACACAACCTCTGATGCACAGGCATGCTGAGTTACGTTGCCTCCAGCGCAAATGAGGATACAGCGATGACGACACCCGCGCCCTATACCGTCGTGGCGCCGGCTCTGCCGGTCGAGGACCGGTCCGGCGCGGTTGGCGTGCGGCTTCTGGCGCTGCTGAGCAACCAGGCCGAGCGCCACGTGCGCTGGGTGCGCGAGACCACGGCGCAGCGCGGCGTCCGCGAGAGCGAGTTCGTGATCTCGGACGGGGAGGGGATGCGCTGGCCCTTGCATGTGCTCTACAACGCCGCGACCGGCGCCAACGTCTTTGCGGTGCTGGCGCGTTGCGGCGAGCCCGGGCGGACGATGGGCGGCGTCTCGCGCGAGCGCCTGGTCGAACTGGCCGCGATCCTGCTTCGCGCTGTCACCGAGACGCACCCGGTCAGCGGCGGCCCGCGCGCCCGGGGCGACGCCTGGTGGCACGTGTGGCACTGCCTGCGTATGGACTACCTCTTCGGCCTGGGCGCCTGGCTCCTGTGGGACGACCTGTCTCCGGAGCTGCGGCTGCTGATCGCGCGCATCCTCGAGCATGACGCCGACCTCTTCCTGGACGTGGTCGCGCCGGCGCAGCTCTACGACGACACCCAGGCTGAGAGCAATGCCTGGACCGCCAGCGGCCTGGCGCTGGCGAGCTGCATGCTGTGGCAACACCCGCGCCGCGACGCCTGGGCTGCGAAGGCCAAGGAGTTCATGATCAGCGCCTACGCCACGGAGCGCGATGTGGCCAGCGCCAGCCTGGTCGACGGCAGGCCGCTCAGCCAGTGGCTGACCGGCCCCAACGCCTTCCCCGACTACACCGTCGAGAACCACGGCTTCATCCACCCGATCTACATCGCGGCGTTCTCGGAGAAGGTGCGCACCGCGGTCTGCTACCGCCTGGCCGGCCAGGCGGTCCCGGAGGCGGTCACATTCAACGCCGACCATGCCTTCGACACGCTCATGCGCCTCGGCCTGCCGGACGGCAACCACCTCTACATCCAGGGCACAGACTACAGCCCGCGGCGCATCGACTCGTTCCTGCAGGCCTGCAACGTCGTCCCGCTGAAGCCGAACCCGCTGCGGGAAGCGGCCTTCCGGCGCGCGCTGGGCGCCATGGAGCACATGGCCCGCAGCCGCCCGGACCTGAACCTGAGCGGAGGCATCTCGTTCTCCTTCGATTTCGGGACTGCCTGGGCATTGACCGAGAACAGCCTGATGCGCCGCCTCTTCGGCTCGCCGGCGGAGGCGTTGCCGGAAACCGCGATCGACGCTTGTCTGGCGGGTGTGCATGTGAACGAGCCTGGCAAGTTCGCGCTGCACCGCACGGCGCGCGCCGTGTCGAGTTTCAGTTGGCACGCCATCACGCGGAGTTCGCAGGTCATGGGGCTCACGATGCCCCTGGACGCGGACGTACTCTGCTGCCCGGCCCAGGGCAGCACCATCGGCGAGGTGGTGGCCGACGGCGTCGATCCGCAGACGCCGCTGGAGGTCGTCGCACACCGCGTGCAGACCGGCGATGCGGGCTTCAGCGTGGCGACGACCCTGCGCCGCTGCGCCGGCAGGATCCGCCAGGACTGCGCCTTCGTCTCCCTGCCGGACGGCTGGAGCGTCTACCTCGAGCGGCGCGTGGCCGAGCAGGACGTCACCATCCTCTCGGCCGAGAGCGGCACGGTGTGGCTCTACGACGACCTCCGCTGGCCGTTCCAGAAACTGCCGCGCGTGTTCCGCGCCGCCGCCGGGCTGCTCTGCCCGGTCTCGGGCCAGGCCTACTCCGGCCACTGGCTCAACGTCGATGACCGCATGGGCTACGTCGTGCTGGGAGCCGACGCGTTCACATTGACTCGCCGCACGGACGACTACCACACCTGGCGCCTGGCGTTCTCCCGCGCGCCGGCCGCGGCAACGCCACAGCGCTGCGCCGCCGGGCAGGAGATCGGTCGGTTCGCCCTCGTCTCGTGTCCATGGCAGACGGCGGAGGAGACGCTGGGCCTGGCCGCCGCCATCGCCGCACGCGGCTGGGAGGCTGACCAGGATGGCAGCCTGGCGATCGCCGTCGGGCCCTACCTTGTGCGCGCCGACGTCGCCGAGGGCCGCGTGGCGGTTGTGGCTTCAGGCACGGCGTCACCGCCGGGCCCTCAGTTGGCATAGGACAGGCAGGCCGCCTCGATGCGGTCGCCGACCGCGTAGCGCCAGAGCCGGACGACCTTACCCGCGCAGTCACGCCGGATGGCATCGACGTCGGCGCGATCGACCAGGTGCAGATAGGGCGGCTGGGTCTGGGTGATGCCGGCCACGAGGCGCGCGGCGGCTCCCTCGCCGAGCCAGACGCCGTGGTAGAAGTCGTTGGGCGGGTCGGTCAGCGTCGCGCCGCCGCCGGCATGGCGGCCGCGTACGAAGGGCGTCCGCACGCCCAGCGCGAGCCGCCCGTCCTCGGTCACCATCTCGATCGGCAGTTCCGCGACCAGCGCTGTCTCTCTGAAGGTCAGGCGCAGCCGGTCGCCGTCGCGCTCGACGCCGCCGAGGCGCCACATCGATGAGGCCTGGTCGTTGAAGATGCGGACGTAGCGTCCGGGCCGCAGGGCCGCTGCGCATGCCTCCGAGTACGGCACCGTGACCTGCTGCGCGGCGTGGTCCGTGGCCGCGATCACGGCCGACACGTAGCCGGGATCCGCACCGCCGATGCGGACGTCGCGCCCGGCAGACTGCACGGCCACGCCCACCGGGCGGTGCGCCGTGGTCCGGCTGGCGCTGTCGGGGATGTGCAGGACGACCCGGTCGGTGCCGCCGTCACGGTGCACGGCGATCGTCAGCGGGTCCTCCGCGACCACCTCGACGGCGCGGATCTGCGGCTGGCCCTGGTAGGGGTCGAGGACGGTGAGGAACTGCGAGGGCCCGCCCGCGGGCGGCTGGCGGCGAACGAACAGGTAGTCGAGCTTCCTATCCTCGGCCCACACCGGCGAGCGTCCCTTGCCCATGACCACCTCGGCGGGACCTCCCAGCGGCACCACGTGCAGCGCCACCGCGTCGCCCTCCGGCAGGCCGCTGCGCCAGGTCCAGACCGCCGGACCGCGCAGCGGCGCACGCCGCACCTGCGTCACGAAACTCGCGAAGCCGCCGTCCTCGTGCCGGCGCCCCCAGCGGTCGGTGTAGGCGTCGAACTCCTTGACGTCGGGACCAGCCAGGGTGCCGGTTGCCTGCACGGCCCAATCGAGCGCCGGCACCTCGGGCTCGACCGGCAGCGCGTGCCAGCTCTGGTCGTGCTGGTGGCCGCCCCGGACCTGGAAGTGGTCGACGACGTAGAAGCGTTCCGCATCGATGGCTACGACCACCACGGTGCGTTCGAAGCGGTCGGCAGGCGCGGCCGCCTCACCGTCGAACGCGAACGACTCGGGATACGGATTGTGGAACGCATTCACGACCTGCACCCCGGCCGCGGCGGCGAACAGGCGCGTGCCATTCCGGAAGAAGTTGTGCTGCGAGTACAGGCGTTCGTCGCAGGAAGGCGAAGATGTTCTGGGATGGCTTGAGGTCGGAATAACGGACCTTCGCTGCGTCCAGGCGGCGCACGCTGTCGTCGAACCGGCCGCCGTCGCCGATCGACGGCAGTTCGTGGTCGAGCACCATCGCGTCGATGTAGAAATCGAACAGCGCCTGTGCCTTCGGCTGTTCGAACGGATCCGGGTAGCGCTCGGCAGGGAAACGCGTCGGCTGTCGCCGCCGGATCTCCTGCATCAGGCGCGCGACACGGATGAAGTCGAGCTTGATCGCGGCGTAGCCCGGGCTCTCGTGCCCGCCGCCGTCGCGCGTCAGGAGGTGTACTCGGGTCCCATGTAGTAGCGGATGGTGTCGCCCGTCTCGAGGATACGCCGCTGCTC
>JAAYZO010000897.1 GCA_012514865.1 Lentisphaerota bacterium
ACGGGCTCCTGCAGGTCGACCTGCGCCGCGACGCCGTGGCCCTCCCCGGCCGCGTTGCCTGCGACCGCAATGGCGATGGCGTCTTCAGCGACGACGAGGTCGTCCTGGCCGGCGACGCCGCCGGCGCAGTGGCCCTGGTCGACGCCACGGGCCGCACGTTCTCCAGCCTGGGAGCCGCCGACGCGATCGTCGTCGAGGAGGCCGGACCCGAACGCGCCGTGGTCCTCCTGAAGGGCCGCCACCAAGGCGACGACGGCCAGAGGCTCTTCGCCTGGGAGGCGCGCCTCACCCTCGCCGCCGGCCAGCGCGCCGTGCGCCTCGCCTATACCTTCGGCAACAACAACAACAACAACACCACCGCCGACTTCACGGCCCTGCGCTCGCTGGCGCTGAGCCTGCCCATGGCCGGCGGCGCCGAGCGCTACGACCTCGGCGCCGAGAGCGCCCTCGCCGGCGAGACCGCCCAGACGCCGCGACTCGTCCAGGACCTCGATAACCACTACCAGATCCGCGCCGGCGACCGGACAATCGATGGCCGACGCGCCCCGGGATGGCTGCGCCTGCAGGGACCACGCGGCACCATGACCGTCGCCGTGCGCGACTTCTGGCAGCTCTACCCGAAGGGCCTCGCCGTCAGCCCCGACGGCGCCCGCATCGACCTCCTCCCGGCCCTCGATGCGGACCTCTACGACAAGCTCGCCGAAGACCCGGTCAAGCTCGTCCACCTCTACTACAACCTCCAGAAGGGCCTCTACCGCTTCCGCCAGGGCCAGACCCGCACCCATGACCTCCTCATCGCCTTCGACGACGAGCCCTCGGCCGTCGGCCTGGAGGCCTTCCAGCGCGGCGTCATGGCCACGCCGGACTCGTCGTGGACCTGCGCCACCGGCGTCTTCGGCGAGGTCGCGCCCATGGGCACCGCCTGGTCGTCACGGCTCGACCCGCGCTTCTCTCAGGGCGCCATCGACTACCTCAAGGCCCGCGACAGCCGACAGGACTACGGCCTGATGAACTTCGGCGACTGGTGGGGCGAACGCCGACACAACTGGGGGAACCTCGAATACGACGACACCCACGTCTTCCTCAGGCACTTCGCCCGCACCGGCGATACGACTGCCTGGACCGCCGGCGACCGCGGCGCCAAGCACTACGCCGATGTCGATACCATCCACTACCACGCCGACCCGTGGCGCGTCGGCGCGGCCTACACACACTGCATCGGCCACGTCGGCGGCTTCCTCACCACCATGCCCGTCGACGGCGGCTCGCTCACCGGCGGCCATTCGCCCTGCCACACCCGCACCGAGGGCCTCGTCGAGCACTACCTCCTGACCGGCGACCGGCGCTCGTGGGACGCGGCCGTCGGTATCGCGGACCGCTACGGGAGCTGGTGGCTGAACAACTACGACTTCACCATCTGCCGCGTGCCGGGCTGGCACCTGATCCTGACCCTCGCGGTCTACCAGGTCACCAACGACCCCTTCTACCTCAATGTCGCCCGCATCATCACCGACCGCATCCTCGAGCGCGAGACCCCCGGCGGCGGCTGGCACCGCAATCTGGTTCCCGGGCACTGCTTCTGCCTGCCCCGGCACCGCGGCAACGCCGGCTTCATGGTCGGCGTCATGCTCTCGGGCCTCAAGGGCTACCACCAGGCCACCGGCGACGAGCGCGCCGCCGGGGCCATCGTCCGCGGGGCGCGCTATGTGGTCCGCGAGATGTACGACCCGATCAAGCAGCAGTTCCGCTACACCTCCTGCCCAAACACAGGACAGTCCGACAGCACCGGCCAGCTCCTCTGCGAGGGCATCGCCTACGCCGCCCGCCTCAGCGCCGACCCGGAACTCGTGGCCATCACCCGCGAGCTGGTCACCCGCATGACGGTGCAGTCCTACCGCAGCGCCAGCGCCGGGCGCTTCCTTCCCCAGGCCGCCTGGGATGTGGAACGCCTCGGGCCGGATGCCTACGCCCTCGCCACTCATGACAACGCCGCTGGGCCAACCGTCGAGGTGGTCGCCGACAACCCCACCGGCCGCGACCTGCTCATCACCCTCCTCGACGCTGACCAGGACGCGGTCGTCGAAGCGGTCGCGCCGGATGGCTCCACGCTGGCCCTGGAGGCGGTCAGGGGGACCCTCGGCGAACGTTGCCTCACCGGCACTGCCAAGGGCATGAAGGGCCCCTACCGCCTGCGCTGCCGCGGCGTCTCGCGCCTGGTGACCAACCTCGACGGCGAGGTCCTCAGCATCGCCGCGCCGACGGCGCTGCACCTGCCGGGGAGGCTGACCCTCGAGGTCGCCGCCGCGGCGCGCGATGGCGCCGCGCTGCGCCTGCAGGGCCGCCAGCGCGGCCGTTACCGCGCCGAGTTCCGCGACGACACCGGCCGGGTCCTGACCGAGGCCTCGTGGCGCGGCGGCGCGCGATCCGACTGGCAGCGCCTCGCCTGGCCGACTGCGGCCACGCCCACGGCAGTCCTGCGCCTCCACATCGAGGGCCCCGAGGGCGCCCTGCTACTCCAGGCCGAGGGCGTGCCCCCCTACCTCTCGGCGCCTTCCGGCAAGGCCTTCCGCGCCGGACAGCCCCTGGCGGCCTTCTCCTCCGGCAACCCGCTCCGCCCCGGCGCCGGGGTGGCCATCGCCCTCGATGCCTCGAGCAGCGCCGACGCCGACAACGACATCGTCGACTACGCCTGGAGCATCGCCGGCCAGCCCGTCGCCAACGGCCGCACCGCCAGCCTCGACCTCGCGGCCCTGCCCGCCGGCGGCGACGGGCCGGACCAGGAGGTCGATATCACCCTCACGGTCCGCGATGCCTTCGG
>JAAYZO010000012.1 GCA_012514865.1 Lentisphaerota bacterium
ACAGCCCGGAGTAGTCGGCGAGGTGCGCGGCCAGGCGCTCCTGGAGGCCCGCCTTCTCATCGTTCAGGACACGCATCTGCTCCTGGATCTGCAGGTAGCGCTTCAGGATGCCCGCCACCTCCGGACTGACGCTGTGATCGTCCACGGCCGTGCCTCCCATGTTGGTCACCTCAACCCGCGGCGGCTCTCCCATGTGACCGCCATCGCTGACAGTACCCCCATGGCGGCGCGGAGACAAGCCGCCGGCCTTGAACCCGGCCGCCCGTGATAGCGGCTCATCCGGCAAGTGCGTGCATGGCGGTGTGACGCGCACGTTTTTGTCGCAGACTTTCAGCCTGCAATGCGTACCATCCGGTGTTCCCAGGGCGTTGCCCTGGGCCGACGAATGATGCCCTTTCAGGGCGCCGGAACGGCGGCCCGCAGGGAGGCGCCGCAGGCGATGTTTCGGTCTGCCATATCCGGCGTTCTACGCCAGGGATCTGGCTGAAGTGCACCGTTGCCGGAAGAGCCGGAACTATCCGCTCTCAGCGCAGGAGGTGCGCGTTGGCGATCGAGACACCGCTGAGCAGCGATCCGACGATACCGAGGAAGCCCTGGTCGGTGCCGCACAGGAAGAGATTCTCCAGACCGGTGGTGCCGTCGCGGCGTTTCTCGGGCGAGCCGTAGATAGCGCCGTTGGCGTGCCCGGTGTAGCGCCGGATCGTCCGCGGCGTGAACATCTCCCACTCCTGTACGGCCTTCCGGACTCCGGGCCAGCGCTGGTCCAGCCAGCCGATCTGGCTCTCGACGACGGCCGCCTTCGTCCCGGCGTAGGCCGCGGTGTCAGCCGCGAGCCAGAAGGCGCCGTCGGCCAGGTGCGTCAGCCGGATCTGGCGGTCGGCATAGCCGCCCTCGCAACCGATGTAGTTGCCCGGACAGCACAGGACCATGCTGCGCAGGTCCACGGGCACCGCCGGCCGGGCGTAGTGGAAGACCGGCGTCTCGCTGATGAAATGCACGCAGCCGTCCAGGCCCAGCTCACGGGGCGGGCGATCCAGAAAGAGGAGCGTCTCGACATAGCCGAGCTCGCCGGGCACCGCCGGCGTCTCGCCCGGCACCGCCGGCTGGCAGAGCGCCTGCGTCTCACAGCGGCCGGCGCACGAGAGGACCGCCGGCGCCGTCAGGCGGGTGCCGTCGTCCAGACAGACGCCCGTCACCCGTCGGCCGTCGTGCTCGAGCGACGCCACGCCGCAGCCCAGACGGAGTTCGCCGGCGCCCTCCTCATAGCGCGCCAGGAGCAGCTTCAGCACCTGCGCCATGCCCAGGCGCGGCCGGCAGAAGCCCTCCAGGTAGAGGCTCTGGAAGAGGATGCAGAACTGATTGTAGTCCATGTCATGGGGCGTGGCATTGCCATAGAACATCAGGGGCATCAGCAGCAGGTCGCAGAGGGCCGGCTCGCGGATGAACTCGACGAGGGCCTGCCGCGCCGACTGCGGCTGCAGGTTCAGCGCCAGGCTGTCGCGGCCGCGCACCTCCTCGACCAGGCGGCGGAAGCCGTCGATCTCGCCCGGGAAGGCCGCCGCGACGCTCGCCTCGAGCTCGGCGATGCCGTTGGCAAAGCGCAGGGTCGCCGCCGGGGTGCGGGTGTCGGACCAGGTCTGCGGGCAGAGCTCGAGGTCCGCCCGGCTCAGGCGCAACTGCCGCATGAGGCGGTTCAGCGGGGCGCTCTTCTCGCCGGGCGGCGCGCAGTTGGTGAGCGCGTGCAGGCCGACGTCGATGGCCCGGCCGCGCCGCCGGTAGTACGAGTTCATACCGCCGGGCAGGCGGTGCCGCTCGACGATGCAGACACGCTTGCCAAAGTGCGCCAGGCGTATGCCGGCGGCAATGCCGGACAGCCCGGCGCCGATGATGAGGACGTCGTAATCCATGCAGGCCCTCAGGATGGTGGCGGCCGCTGGCCGCGGCCCTCAGTGTAGCCCGCTCACCGCCAAGGGCAAGTCTGTGTGGGCGCCGTACTGCTCGCGCAGGAGCCGCCGCATGACCTTGTTCGTAGCGGTCCGCGGCAGGGCCTCGACGATCACGACGTCGTGGATCTTGAACAGGCTGCTGTGTTCGGCGCGCAGCGCCTGCGCCAGATCGCGGCGCAGCCGCCGCGGCTCGAAAGTGACGCCGTGCTGCGGCGCCACGTAGAGCACCAGGCGGTCGGGGCCGCCCTCGGCCGGCGGCACGGCCACCGCCGCGACCTCGCGCACACCCGGCACCCCGCTGACGGCCTGCTCGATCTCGGCCGAGGCGACCTTGATGCCCTTGAGGTTCATCGTGTCATCGGCACGGCCCTGCGAGCGGTACCAGCCGCCCGGCAGGCGCTGCAGGCGGTCGCCATGGCGCCGCAGGAGTTCGCCGTGGGGACCCGTCGGCACGCCCTCGTAGTACACCTGGTCGTGGCTGCTGTTAAGGAGATGGTTGGAGAGCCCGACGGACGGCGGCACGAGGAACGCCTCGCCCTCCTCGGCGGGCTGGCCGTCGTCGTCGAGGATGGCGATGTCCAGGCCGAGGGCCGGGGTCGTGAACATCCCCGGCGCGGCCGGCTGGACCATGGTGCCGGTGATGTAGCTGCCGCCGACCTCGGTGCCGCCGCAGTACTCGATGACCGGCTTCCATCCCGCCAGCCACATCAGGTAGAGCATGTCCTCCGGCGAGGAGCACTCGCCGGTCGAGCTGAAGCGCCGCACCCGGCTCCAGTCGAGGCCCTCCATGCAGGCGCTGTGTCGCCAGCTCCGCACCAGCGTCGGCACCAGCCCGAGGAGGCTGACGCGGGCGTCCTGGACGAAGGCCCCAAAGGCGCGGCCGATCGGGTGGCCGCCGTAGATGGCCATGCAGGCACGGTTGATCAGCGTCGCGAAGATCAGCCAGGGGCCCAACATCCAGGCCAGGCTCGTCGGCCAGGCCACGACGTCGTCGGGCTGAAGGTCGTGGTGCAGCCAGGCGTCGGCCGCGGCGCGTATCGGCGTGGTGTGCGTCCACGGAATCGCCTTCGGATCCCGCGTCGTGCCGGAGGAGAAGAGCACCTGCAGAACCGCCTCCGGCGCCATCGGCACCGGCTCGAAGGCCGTGCTCTCGGACAGGAAGTCGTCCCAGGCGACCTCGCCCGGACGCAGCACGACCGCGCCACCGGGTTCGGCCGGCAGGACCACCATCGGCAACAGCGGGTTTGCCCGCAGGCGCTCGAGCAACGTCTCCGAGCCATGGGGATCGACCTGCTGCACGAGGATGATCCGGGCACCGCCCAGGCGCATCCGCCGTTCGGTCTCGGCCGCCGAGAACTGCTCCGCGACGGCCACCACCGCGCAGCCGGCCTTGACCACACCCAGGTAGGCGGCCACCGCCTCGGGCGTCATCGGCAAGGCCAGCGCGACGGCGTCGCCGGGGCGGCACCCGCGCGCCACCAGGCCGTTGGCGACACGGTTGCTCAGACGGTCCAGATCGCCGTAGGAGGTCGTGCGCAGCGCCCCGCCCGGCGCCTGGTAGAGCACCGCCGGACGCGCCGGGTCCGACTGAAAGCACGACGCGGCCAGATTCAGACGGGCGCCGGGGAACCACTCCGGGCGGCGCGGGTTGTCGCCGCCGCGGATGGCCGCCGGCGGCGTCGCCCAGCGTATGCCAAGGTGGCCGACCATGCGTTCCCAGAAGCCATCGCGGTGCTGCACCGACCAGCGCCACAGGGCCTCGTAGCCATCCAGGCCGATCCCGCGCCAGAGGCGCGCCACATTGGCGCGCGCGCAATCCTCATCGGCAGGCACCCAGGCCGGCGCCGGGCCGTCGGCGAGGTGCTCCCGGAAGACGTAGGTGTGGATGGCACGCTGCGCCGGGAACGGGCAGTCGGGGGTCAGCACCCGCGCCACCAGGTCGCGCCAGCGCCGGCACGGGTCTGCCTCCTGTGAGCCCGACAGCACGCGCTCGGCCAGGCTGTGCGCCGCGCCGGGCGTCAGCCCGGCCACCTCGAGCACGGTCACCAGCATCTCGATCTCAGTCGTCGACATAAGTCTGCTCACGGCGATGCCGCCTCCGGTCGTCGACGCCACGCAGCGAGGGCCGCCGCCGCGACGGCGGCATGCATGCCACCGCCGGCCGGCGACCCGACGTCAGGATGCGGTCGCCCTCCTCCCTGTCACGGCGGGCCCGCGCGGGGCCCGGATTGGACGAGCCGGTCGGCACGGTGCGCCAGGAAGGGCGGCAGTTCCGGCCCGATCTCGATGGTGTAGTCTTCAAGGACGCCCTGGGTCGGCTTCTCAAAGGCCACCGACCAGGCCTTGCCGGCACGGCCCGGCGGCACCTCGACCGACAGGCTCTGCGGACCGCGGCTCGCCACTTCAGCCGTGGCCGCCTCGTTGCCCTCCGGATCGACGACGCGAAGGCGGACATTCTCGCCCGGCCAGGTCGCCGACAGCGTCAGCGTGAAGGCCTTGAGACCCTCCGGAACCATGAAGAACACCGGCGCGGTCTCCGACACCCAGGCGACCTTCGGGCCGAGCAGGGCCGCGTGGTCGTTGCGGGCTGTCACCAGGGCGCGGTTGAGATTGCTCTGGACGAACAGGGCGCAGGTACCGGCACTCGGGGCCGGCACCACCAGGTCGATGGCCTCGCCGACCGCCACCTCGCCGCGCTCCAGGACGCGGTCGCCCGGGCCGACCACGACCCACTGCACCGGCGAGTCGTTGGCGCCGACGCGCTGGGCGCGCAGGCGGGCCCGGAACGCCTCGCCCGCAGCCAGGTCCGCCAGGATGGTGCCGCTGCCCCGCAGCGAGAAGGCCGGCTCGGGCTCGCCCAGCGGCGCGACCGGCGGGCTCAGGCCGTGCACCGGCGTGCCATCCCAGACCGCCGGCATGGCCCAACTGCGCCCCTCGATGGTCGAGGCAAAGGCGAGGTTCGAGAAGAAGCTGCCCTCGTGCTGTTCACGGAAGGCCGCCAGGTCGCGCAACGCCCGCCCGGCGGCAAAGGGCGACGCCTCGGCGTCGTCGCCGGCCACCACCGCCGCGACCTGCGCACAGAGTCGGGCATGCTCGAGACCGAGTTCAAGGAAGGCGACGCGTTGGGCGGCGACGCCGTCGGCACCGGCGGCACGGCGCGCCTCGGCCAGAAGCCCCGCGGCGGCCGCGAAACTCGAGGGCGGGAAGAGCCGATGCGCGTCCTTCGCCAGGGTCGACCAGCGGCCGATGCCCGAGGCGCCCACCGCGCCCGGCGCCCCGAGGAGGGCCGTGGTGTGGGCCTCCCAGGTGTCGAAGTAGCGCCGCACCGCCGCCGCGGCCGGGCCGAAGCCGCTGTAGTACTCGGCGAGGATCTCGTCCAGGGGCTGCTCGGGACGGGTGTGCAGGCGCATCAGGACGTAGTTCGTGGGGCCCTGCGTCGCCCACTGGCCGGTCAGCGAATCGAAATCCGTGGCGCGCATGCCGTTCGCGGCCTCGAACTGGAACTCGTCGGCGAACTGGTGCACGTAGATGTAGGGCAGCACGTAGCCATGCAGGGTGTAGTTCGGACGAAGGAACAGGGTGCAGCCGGTCTGCCGCCAGCCCATCCACTGGTCCTTGACCCACTGCTGCTCCTCCGCCGAGCGCGGGAAGAACAGATCGGGAACCGTCCCGACCAGGATATTCGGATGCAGGCGCAGCGCCGTCAGCGGCGGCGGCGCGTAGTTGACATAGGCATAGCCCATCACGATGGCCTGCGGGTCCTCCTGCACCGCCAGGTCGTGCAGGGCCTGCCAGAAGCGCGCATAGCGGTCCGAGACGACGCGCGGCCCGAAGCGCCGCGGTATCTCGGCCGGCTGCGGCCCATCCCAGGCCTGGCAGCGCTCGCACTCGCAGAGGCCGGCGATGTCATTCTCGCAGCCGTTGACATTGCGGGCGCCGGCGGGATTCTCAGCCCGGCCGGCCCGCCAGAGGTCGATGATATGGCGGTGCAGGGCGGGGTCGGAAACACACATCGAGAAGCGGCGACCCGGGCTGGTCGGGCCACGACGGCCGGCGACCAACTGGAACCACTCGGGATGTTCCTCGCCGTAGAGACCCCACCAGCTCTCGAAGGCGTGGCCATAGCGAAAGGGTGTGCTGCGACCGATGCGATGGCGCCTCAGGAAGACCTCCTGAGCCTGGCGGTACGCAGCCAGACCCGCCGGGGAGAAGCCGCGCGTCGGCGAGGGCCGCACGATCAGACCCGGGCGGACCTGGCGCTGCATCAGCCGCGGCGACAGGGTCTCGTCATAGGACGGCACCGCCACGGTGCGCCGCGACGGCACCACCGTGCCGAGTTCGCCCGGCCAGAGCCAGCGCACCTCCAGGACCCGCTCGAGGACCTCGTAGACACCCCAGAGGGTCCCCCCGCGCGTGTCCGCGTGCATCGGCGCGCCGTCGCCGTCATCACCGACGATGAACAGCGCCGTCGCCGTGGTCAGGAGCCGGGTGCCCTCGGGCGGCAGGGCCGCGGCGTCGATACCCGCCGCAGCGGCCGCCGCGACCGGCCCGAGGTAGAGGCGCACACCCGCCGCCGGCGCCGCGTCCTCCGCGACCACCGGCAGGCTCACACCCGTCGCCAGGCGAAGGTGCTCGACCAGCTCCGCGGCCGCGTACGACGCCAGCGGCGTCGGCGAGGCGGCCGTCACCACCACCGCCCGCGCCACGCCATCCTCAATCAGCACCAGCGGCGCCGACCGGGCCAGGCCCGACCAGAGAACCACCAGCACCGCCACCGCGCTGCACCAGGATCGGGTCATCATAGCGCCTCCGTGAGATCACCAGCCCCACACCTCCGGCCGATAAAGCCAACAGCACCGCCAAAGTTACCCTCGCCCCCCGCCAAGATCAACCCCCCTCTCCCGTCAGGACAGGGCTGTTCGAAGATCGCGTCGGCGTTACTCAGTCACCCTGAAGGGATGCCAGATCGCAGCCGGGGGTCGCGCGCAGCCCGACCCCGCGAAACCACGAATGATCCATGGCTGCATCCTGGAGGGATGCCAGATCGTAGCCGGGGGTCGCGCGCAGCCCGACCCCCGGAATCACGGACCCACGACCCCTGCACCCTGGAGGGGTGCCAGAACCGGAC
>JAAYZO010000898.1 GCA_012514865.1 Lentisphaerota bacterium
ACGTGTCGCGGCGAGGGAGGCCGCGGCGACGCTCGGGCGGGGGGGCCGACAGGCGCCGGGAGGGGGTGAGAAGACAAGGCAGGGCAGGGTGACAGCGTTGGCCACCGACGCGCACGGACCGCCATCAGGCCCCAGCGCCGACGCCCCAGCCCACCTTGCTCAGAACGCGGCCTCGTCGCTGGCCAGGCGCCGCAGGTAGTCCCCGTAGTCCGACTTCGGGGCCGCGTCGGCCAGCTTTTGGAAGCCCTCTCGGTCGATGAAACCGCGTCGGTAGGCAATCTCCTCGGGGCAGGAGATCTTGAAGCCCTGGCGCATTTCGATGGCGTGGATGAAGAGGCTTGCCTCGAGGAGGGCCGCCGGGGTGCCGGTATCCAGCCAGGCGATGCCTCGGCCGAGCCGGGTGACGGTCAGGCGTCCCTCGGCGAGGTAGCCGCGGTTGAGGTCGGTGATCTCCAGTTCCCCGCGGGGCGATGGCCTGAGGCGGCGGGCGCGTTCGACGACATCCGGTCCGTAGAGGTAGAGGCCGGGGACGGCGTACTGGCTGCGCGGCCGGGCCGGCTTCTCCTCCAGGCTGATCGCCTTGCCGTCACGGTCGAACTCGATGACGCCATAGAGTTCCGGGTCGCGCACCGGGTACCCGAAGATCTGGGCGCCGCCGCGGAAGTGGGCGACGATCTGATCGAGGCCGATACGGCCGTAGAAGAGGTTATCGCCGAGGATGAGGGCAACGCCGTCGGCGCCGATGAAACTCTCAGCGAGGATGAATGCCTGGGCGATGCCCTCGGGGCACGGCTGGGCGACGTAATGCAGGTCCAGGCCCCAGGCGTGGCCATCGCCGAGGAGTTCGCGGAAGCGCGGCTGGTCCTCGGCGGTGGTGATGATGAGGATCTCGCGCACGCCGGCCAGCATCAGGGTCGACAGCGGGTAGTAGACCATCGGCTTGTCGTAGACCGGCTGGAGCTGCTTGCTGGCGACACGGGTGAGGGGATAGAGGCGGGTGCCGGAGCCGCCGGCGAGGAGGATGCCCTTCATCGATACTGCACTCCCATGCTCGGGCCGGCCGACAGGCGGCACGCGCCTCGCGCGCCGCGCCGCTCAGGCGCACAGCCAGATGTCGACCAGCTCCGGGGTACGCTCCGGGAGCACTCCGGCGCTGCGCGCCAGCTCCAGGATGGTATAGCGTTCGCGCAGCTCGTGCGCGTGGTCGACGGCCTCGATGAAGCGCTCGCGGCTGACCCCGATATCCTGCAGGCGACAGGCCGCGCCACCTTGGCGCAGGACGCGCCGGACCGTCTCCGGCGGGCAGCACAGGCCGCCCGCCTCGCAGGCCAGGCGGTCCCACAGGCCGCTCTCCCGGTTGAGCCGCTCAGCCGCCTGTGTCTGTCGGCGGCGCTTGCGCACGTGCTGCTCCTCGACGGCGTCAGCGAAGCCCTTCCAGAACGCGGGCTCGGTGCGGGTCTCGCCGGAGCGGAAGCGCCCCGGGCGGGTTCGGAAGACCTCCTGGTAGAGGGCGGCGCAGAAGAGGGTCCCGAGGCCGACCTGTCGGCCGTGGAGGTCATGGTGCAGACCATCGCGGGAGGCCATCATGTCGAGGGTGTGGCTGATGAGGTGCTCGCCACCGGAGGCCGGCGACGAGGTCCCGGCCATAGTCATGCTGAAGCCGGTCAGGAGGATGGCTTCATAGAGGGCCTCGAGGCCTTCCGTACGGCCCTGGGCGATGGCCTCGGGCGCCTGCATGTAGATCGGCTCGATCTCGCGGATGAGGTCGGCGCAGAAGGGGCAGTAGAACTCGTCGAAGAGGAGGTGATTGAGCCTCCAGTCGGCGCTGCTCACCGGCTTGGCCATGACATCACCAAGGCCGGCGGCGGTGAGGGCGGCGGGCGCCGACCGCAGGATGGCAGTGGAGGTGACCACGGCCACCGGCTCACGGCCCTCCAGGAGGCTCTTCACGCCCTTGAGGGTCGGCGCGATGTTCGCCGAGGTGTAGCCATTCATGCTGGCAGCGGTCGGCACGACGACGTACGGCCGGCCGGCATCGACGGCCATCCACTTGACCAGGTCGTTGACAACCCCGGAGCCGACCGCGACGAGGAGGCCCTCGGCGGGGACAGCGCGGTCGAGAGTCCGGCGGGTGTGGTCATCGCAGACCGGCCCGCCGCCCCCCGGCGGGTCTGGCAGGACGATCTCGGTGACGCTGCCGTCGCGCCGACGGAAGGCCTCCGCCACGGCCGCGCCGGCGGCAGCACGGGTGCGCGTGTCCGCGATGACCACGGCGCCCCGCGGCAGCCCGAGGGCGGCCGCGACGGCCGGCAGGCGTTCGCAGGCGTCGTCGATCAGGAGCGCCTCGCGAACGCCCACGCGGTGTTCACGGCCGCAGGCCTGGCAGGCCACGGCTTGTCCCAGAAAACGCTGAACGGTGTTCATGGCTCCTGGCGGGTCCTCGTTGCAGCGGGTCCTGCCGGTGACGCACCCCGGCCGCGCGGTCGCACCGCACCGGCCGCCCGAACGCGCCTCAGGCGTGCCTCGGGCCTCAAGGCACCACGAGTGGCGAAACCGGCCACGGTTGGCTACTGTGGTACCGCAATGGTCCCGTGCCAAGTCGGCGTCGGGCGGGGTACCAGGGCTGATCGAAAATCGCGTCAGCGCTCACCTGCCCACCCTGAAGGGGTGCCAGATCGTAGCCGGGGGTCGCAGAGCACGACCCCCGGAAGCACGAACCCACGAACCACGCACCCTGAAGGGGTGCCAGAACCGGACTTTCAAACAGCCCCGGCCGGGTACAGATCCGGCACCGGTGCCCCCTGGAGGTCGTCATGACACACCGTCTGCTGGTGGCGCTCGTTCTGGTGCTGGGCAGTGCCGGCCGCGCCTGGATCGACTATGACGACGTCGTCGTCCGCAAGGATCCGGTCTTCGGCAAGGACTTCCGCTCGCTGGCGCTGCGGCTGAGCACCGCCGCCGCCGACTTCGAGCAGGACTCCGGTCAGGAGGTCCTCATCGAGCTGCGCCAGAGCGGCACGGCCGCGGTACTGCCGGCCGATGAGGCCGAGCGGCAGAGCGGCCTCCTCGTGGTGCTGACGGACCAGAAGGGCGGCCTGATGATGGTCTCGCAGGACCTCCTCGAGGCGGTCGAAGGCGACCTGCTGCAGCCCGGCAAGGCGCCGCCGGCAGGGGCGGCCGTGCTCTGCCGTGTCAGCTTCGACGCCCTGAAGTTCAGCCGTTTCGAGGCCTTCGAGAATGGCCTTCCGAAGGTCGCCCCCGACGCGGCGCCGGTAGCGAGTCACGCCCTGGTGCCGCAGATCTACGTCCTGCGCGCGATTCTGTACTCGGCGCCGGCGGGCCGCCGGCCCGACCTGGCCCTGGCCTCGGAGGCCTGGCCGATCCTGCTGCGTCCAAAACCCGGCGCGCGTATGGCGGCGGACGAGCGCGAGGCGAAGATGCGGCGCTGGCTGGCGAAGATGGGGGAGGGGGCCTATGGCGGCATCGGGGTCTCCTCACAGCTCGCCGCGCTCGGCGATGTCGCCGTCGACCCGCTCATCGCCATGGCGGACCGCGACGAGCCCGGCAAGGAGGCGGTGCGCGAGAGCCGCATCTGGGCGATTGTCACGCTGTGCAACACCGGCAGCCCCCGCGCCGAGGCCTACATCCGGCGCCGCCTGGCCGACCCGGTCGACTTCGGCGACCTGGCCTTCCTGGCGTGGCACAGCCAGGCCCTGCGCAGCCCTGAGGTGACGGCCCTGCTGGTGCGTCTGGCCGAGGACGCGGCCTGCGACCGTGCTATGCCCTGGGAGGCGACGCGGGGCGCCGAGACGCGTCACCACGGCCGCGGCATGCTCGAGTATGCCTTCCGGCACCTCGCCAGCGTCGGCGCGTCGATCACCGACCCGACCGCCGCGGCCCTGGTGGCCCTGAATCAGGAGAAGCTCCTGTCCTTCGGCCTGCTGGCCTGGCGGCCGGCGTCACCGGAGCGCGCCTTGGAGACCCTGCAGCCGCTGTGGGTGCGCGGGCCGGTCCACAACAACCTCAAGAAGGCGGTTCTGGCCTGCCTGGCCCAGGCGGCCGGCGGCGCCGGCTTCCCGGCCTACGACCGCGAGGGCGACATCCTCGCCCAGTGGCTGGCGGCGTCGCTCTGGCTCCGGCAGGCCGGGCGGCTCGACGACGCGAGCCTGACGGCGGCCCTGCGCTGGCTGGTCCTGGATGTGCCGCGCGAGGCGGAGGCCTTCCAGGCCGACCTCGTGGCGGCCCTCGCCCGCTGCGCCGGTGATGCCTTCCCGGTGCAGGCGCCGCCGGTGCGGCTGCCGCGCGACTGGGTCGCCACCTGGCGCTGGGCTCTCGCCGGTGCCGGCCTGCCGCCGGCGGCGGCCATACGCTACTGCACGACGCAGATGCGCACCCGCGACGAACTGCCGGACGAGGTCCGCCTGGGGCTGCTCCTGGAACTCCGCCGCCTGATCGGCGCGGAGTTCCCCCTGCCGGCAGGCGAGGTCGACCTGGAGACAGCCTGGCCGACCTGCGGCCAGTGGCTCGTCGACCAGGGGTACTTCAGCAAGAAAGACAACTGATGCCGCGGGCTCGGCGGGGGAATGCAGGAAGGGACACAAGGGACAGAAGGGACAGAAGGGACACGAGGGACAGGGGAGGCGGGGGAGATGGGGACGCCCAACGCCCAGCGCTGAGGGGCCGGGCGCGATAGGCGCCGACTGGGCTCGACAGGGAACGACGGGAGCGGGAACGCCGAACGCCCAACGCTGAACGCCCAACGCCGAGGGGGCCGGGCGCGAGAGGTGCCGACAGGGCTCGACAGGGAACGACGGGAGCGGGAACGCCGAACGCCCAACGCCGGAGCCGGCAAGGCCCGTCCGTGGCGGTCCGTGCGCGTCCGTACTACTATCCGTAAGAACCCTGTTTTTGCGGCAAGTTTTTCATGCCACGGCATCCGTAAGTCGTTTGGTGTCA
>JAAYZO010000899.1 GCA_012514865.1 Lentisphaerota bacterium
CTCGCCTTCGGCCTCTGGGCGGGGTGGTGCGGCACCGGCCTGTCGCAATACGTCAGCTTCTTCGGCGGCCTCGAGACCCCGCTGGTCATCCCGTGGGGCTCCCTGGCCGTGGGCTTCGCCGGCACCCTGGCGCTGTGCCTGGCCGCGGCTCTCTGGCCGGCCTTCAGCAGCGGCCGCGCCGAGCCGCTGACGCTCCTCCAGAGCGGCCGCGGCGCGATGTGAGCCGCGCGGCGCGGCGCCACCGGCTCGCGGTTCTGGCATCCCTCCAGGATGCGGAATGGCGAAAACCGATGTCCCGGGGGTATCCTCGCGCTGACGCGCTCGTCGACCCCCGGCTACGATCTGGCATCCCTCCAGGATGCGCGCGGCGGCGCCACTGGCTCGCGGTCTCTGGCATCCCTCCAGGATGCGCGTGCCGACCCCGGAGGGGTCACAGATCGTAGCCGGGGGTCGCGCGTAGCCCGACCCCCGGAATCACGGACCCCCAGGCCCTGCACCCTGGAGGGGTGCCAGAGAGTCCCGGCGCCGCGGCGGACGCAACCCGGGCGGCCGGCATCGTGTCTGAGAGCATCGTTTGACGTCTGGCATGGCGGCTGGCGCCGTGCCATACTGTGGGCGAGAGTCACGAGTCCAACGCATGAGGAGAGCGCTGATGAGTTCCAAGGCTTCTGGTGTGACCTTTCTCGGCAATCCGCTGACGCTGTCCGGCCCGCTGCCGGCGGTGGGCAAGCCGGCTCCCGATGCGGTCGTTCTCGACGGCGGGCTGAAGCCGGTGCGGCTGTCGGACTACCGCGGCAAGACGGTCGTCCTGGTGACGGTGCCGTCGCTCGATACGCCGGTCTGCGACACCGAGACGCGCCGCTTCAACAAGGAGGCTGCGGCCTTGGGCGAGAAGGTCGTCGTCCTGGCCGTGAGCATGGACCTGCCCTTCGCCCAGGCACGCTGGTGCGGCGCCGCCGGGGTGCAGCGCGTGCTGGCTCTCTCGGACCACCGTGATGCCGCTCTGGGCACCGCCTACGGTGTTCTGATCAAAGAACTGCGTCTTCTGGCGCGCAGTGTATTCGTCATCGGCGCCGACGGCGTGCTACGTTATGAGCAGCTCGTGAGTGAGGTGACCCACGAGCCGGACTACGAGGCGGTGTTGAAGGCCGTCCGCGCGGCGCTGTGAGGAAGCGGCGCGTGCGGTCGGTAGTGGGGCCGGAGTCGGCCGTGGTCTGAGAGCAGAGCAGGAGAGCATCCGGATGAAGAAGTACGAGTGCACGCTGTGCGGCTACGTCTATGACCCGAAGGTCGGTGACCCCGACAACGGCATCAAGCCCGGTACGTCCTTTGAAGACCTCCCGGACGACTGGGTCTGCCCGGAGTGCGGTGCCGGCAAGGACGACTTCGAGGAGGCCTGAGGGTTTGCAGGTGATGTCGTGACGGCGTCGGCCTCGCGAGGCGCGTTCCAGGGGGACGCGCCTTGTGGGGTCGTATGACGACGGCGGCGGTGTGGAGTTCGTGGTGATGACCGTTTCCGAGGTTGCCCGGCAGCGCCTTGAGGCGTTGCAGCGCCGGGCCGGTCCCGACTGTGTCGGGTTCCGCTTCGAGGGCGCCATCGGTTCCTGCCGTGTGAGCAAGCCGATCCTGGTTCCGGTGACCGCGCCTGTCCCCGGGGCGCGCGAGTTCCGCGCCGGCGGGGTCGTGCTCTACGCCAGCGGCGAGTTCGCCGAGATCCTCGACACCGCGAGCTTCGCCGTCGATGACGCCTTCCTGTTCGGCCGCGGTTTGACGGTGGCCTGGCCGCATCGTGCCGGCGGCTGTCCGAACTGCCGCTGAGCGCGGCGGCCGGGTGCCCTGACTCCGAGCGCCCGCCTGATGATCCTGGAGGAGGAGGTCCTGCCTGTGGCCGACGTGCCCCGCAAACGTCCCGCCCAGCCCCAGCGATTTCGGCCGCAGGTGGCCATGCGCCGGGTCTGCCTGGCGCTCTTGCCCGCCCTCGCTGGCGGCGTTGCCTTCTTCGGCTGGCGTGCCCTGGCGCTGTG
This sequence comes from Lentisphaerota bacterium, assembly GCA_012514865.1. GTDB lineage: Bacteria > Verrucomicrobiota > Lentisphaeria > Oligosphaerales > JAFGRS01 > JAGVUW01. The sequence goes on from JAAYZO010000899.1 coordinate 2,025, forward strand.
TGTCTGGACCGTGCTCTGGGCCTGTGCCACCGAGGCCTTCCTGGCGCGCCAGCGCCGTGATCCGCTGACCGAGTCGGCCCTCGTCACCGGGCTGCTGCTCGGGCTGTCGCTGCCGCCGACGCTGCCCTTCTGGATGGCCGCGGTCGGTGCCGTGGTGGCGATCGCCTTCGGCAAGGAGTTCTTCGGCGGTTTCGGCCGCAATGTCTTCAA
>JAAYZO010000116.1 GCA_012514865.1 Lentisphaerota bacterium
ACCGCCGGTAACTCAGGTCGAATAGGCTGTGGAAACCTCTCGGCAGTCAGCCCGAAATGTAGTGACAAGGTCTCGAACTGCCCCCGTTTTCAGCCTCAAATGCAGATGAAACTGTAGAAGACGAGTCAGAGTTCAGAGTTCGGAGTTCGGAGTTCGGCAGTCCCGTAGTCCCGTAGTCCTGTGGTCCTGTCGTCCTGTGGTCCCCCGCCACCCGTCCTGCCGGTCGCAGGGGGGACTCTCCGCTGGCGCCGGCGGGTGGGGGCCGTTACCTTGAGGGCCGGTGTTGTGGCAATCGTTGGCGCCGCCCGGGCGGTTCCGGCCGGGGCGGCTGCGGGTACTCTGGAGAGAAGCATGCGCGAGAAACTTCACGAGGTCGACTTCTGCGTCGTGGGCGGCGGCATGTCGGGCCTCTGCGCCGCGGTGGCGGCGGCGCGGCGGGGCGCCCGCGTGGCGCTGATGCAGGACCGTCCGGTGCTGGGCGGCAATGCCTCCAGCGAGATCCGCATGTGGATCTGCGGCGCCCATGGCGACAACAACCGCGAAACCGGCATTGTCGAGGAGGTCCAGCTCGAGAACAACTACCGGAACCCCTCGAGCAACGCGTCGATCTGGGACAGCGTCCTGTACGAGGCGGCCCGTTTCCAGCCTAACCTGACCCTGCTGCTGAACTGCTCCTGCGTGGCCGCCAGCATGGACGGCGCCCGCATTGCGAGCATCCGCGGCTGGCAGGGCACCGCCGAGACCTGGCACACAGTCCGCGCCGGGCTCTTCGCGGACTGCTCCGGCGACAGCGTCCTGGCGCCGCTGACGGGTGCCGAGTTCCGCCGCGGCCGGGAGGCCCGCGCCGAGTTTGGCGAGGATATCGCCCCCGAGCAGGCCGACGAGCGCACCATGGGCATGAGCTGCCTGTTCCAGGCCCGCGAGACCGCCTCGCCGAAGCCCTTCATACCCCCGACCTGGGCCAAGGTCTTCGCCAGCGACGCCGAGCTGCCGAACCGCGGCCATGGCTTCACCGGCCTGAGCAACTTCTGGTGGCTCGAACTCGGCGGCGAGGGCGATGCCATCCACGACACCGAGGACCTCCGCGACGAGCTCCTGGCCATCGCCTTCGGCGTCTGGGACCACATCAAGAACCGCGGCGAGCACGGCGCCGCCAACTGGGAACTGGAGTGGGTCGGCTTCCTCCCCGGCAAGCGCGAGAGCCGGCGCTACGTCGGCGATCACATCCTGACCCAGAACGACATCCGCAGCGAGGGCCGCTTCGATGACCTCGTCGCCTACGGCGGCTGGAGCATGGACGACCACCACCCCGGCGGCCTGCGCTACCCGGGCAAGCCGACCATCTTCCACCCGGCGCCGTCGCCCTATGGCATCCCCTACCGCTGCCTCTACTCGCGGAACATCGAGAACCTCTTCGTCGCCGGCCGCAACATCAGTTGCACCCACGCCGCCATGAGCTCCACCCGCGTCATGGCCACCTGCGCCCTCTGCGGCCAGGCCGCCGGCACCGCCGCCAGCCTCGCCACGCGCTACCACACGACCCCCCGCGGCGTCTACGAGAACCACCTCCGCGAACTCCAGCAGGCCCTCCTCGACGACGACTGCTTCCTGCCCTGGCAGCGCCGCGACATCGGCGAGATGGCCCGCCAGGCCGAGCTGACCGCCAGCGCCGGCGACGCCGAGCCCCTCCGCAATGGCGTCGACCGCCCGGTCGGCGCCGCCGAGAACGCCTGGAGCGGCCGACCGGGCACCGACTGGGTCCAGTACCGCTTCGAGCGGCCCCGCCGCATCGGCAGTGTCCGTATCGTCTTCGACAGCAACCTCAACCGCCTCGGCCAGGGCGCCTGCGCGAACCATGTCGAGAAGAACATCCTCTCGAACTACCCCCTCGGCCAGCCGCCGCGGACCGTCCCCGACACCCTGACCCGCGCCTTCACCCTCGAGGCCCTCGATGCCGCGGGGCGCTGGTCGACCGTGGCCAGGATCGACGACAACCACCAGCGCCTCGTGCGCGTGCCGCTGCAGGTCGAGGCCGTGGCCCTGCGTCTGACCCCGCTGGCCACCTGGGGCGCCCCCATGGCCCGCCTCTTCGCCTTCGAGCCCCGCGAGGCCTGAACGGCGTTAGGCCGCCGCCGGCGCCGGCGGCGGCCCCTGCCACAGGAGGACTGCGATGCGCTTCACTGCCCAGCAGCGCTGGCTGAATCTGCCGGTGCGCGATGGCGCGCCGAAGGTCGCCCTGCAGCTCCGCACCGGCGACCGCAGGGTCCGCGAGTTCGAGATCGAGCTGGCGGAGACCCCCGAGGCGGCGTCGTGGTGGGCCTTCTACGACCTCGGCGCCTTCCGGCACTGCGAGATCGAGCTGGTCCCAAGCGCCCCGGAGTCGTCGGCGCTGCCGCTGGAGGGCCTCGTCCGCCTCGGCGACGAGCCGGCCGGCCTCGCGGGACTCTACCACGAGAGCGCCCGGCCGCAGCTCCATTTCACCTCGCGGCGGGGGTGGAACAACGACCCGAATGGCCTGGTGTACCACCGCGGCCGGTGGCACCTGTTCTTCCAGCATAACCCCTTCGGAGTCCACTGGGGCAACATGCACTGGGGCCACGCCGTCAGTCCCGACCTGGTGCACTGGACGGAACTCCCGACGGCGCTCTACCCGCGCTCGCTGAAGGACATGGCCTACTCGGGCGGCGGCTTCGTCGATCACGGCAACTCGGCCGGCTTCGGCAGAGGCGCCGAGGACGTCCTCATGGTCGCCTTCACCAGCACCGGCCGGGGCGAGTGCCTGGCCTGGAGCCCGGACGGCGGTGACACGCTCGTCGAGTACGAGGGCAACCCCGTCCTGCGCCACCGCGGCCGCGACCCGCGCGTCCTCTGGCATGCGCCGACGCGACGCTGGGTCATGGTCGTCTACGACGAGACCGACTCGCACTGGCGCTATGCCTTCTATACCTCGAGCGACCTGCGCACCTGGCTCTACGCCAGCGCCATACCCGGCTTCTACGAGTGCCCGGACCTCTTCGAACTCGCTGTCGACGGCGATCCCGCCCAGCGCCGCTGGGTCCTGCATGGCGCCGAACGACGCGACGTCGACGGCCGACGGCAGCTCGCGCGCTCCAGCTTCCAGGTCGGCACCTTCGACGGCCGTACCTTCACCCCCGAGACGCCCGTCACCCAGGGACACCTCGGACCGCACTTCTACGCGGCGCAGACCTTCGCCAACGCCCCCGGCGGCCGCGTCATCATGCTCGGCTGGCTGTCCGGCGCGCGCTATCCGGGTATGCCCTTCTCGCAGGGCCTGACCGTGCCTCTGGAGGTGACTCTGCGGCGCACCCCGTCGGGCCTCCGCCTGGCCTTCACCCCGGTGGCGGAACTCGCGGCCCTGCGCCGCGCCGTGCGTCGTCTCGAGGCGCCCTCATTGAGTCAGGCCAATGCGGCTCTGGCGGCGAGCCGCGAGGAGCTCCTCGACCTCACGCTGGAGCTGTCGCTGCAGCGCGAGAGCGTCCTCCACCTCGACCTGCGCGGGCTGGCCGTGGTCTGTGACGTCGCCGCCGGCACGATCACCGCCGCCGGCGTGACCGCGCCGCTGCCCCTGCACGACCGCCGCCTGGCCCTGCGCGTCCTCCTCGACCGCGGCGTCATCGAGCTCTTCGCGGGCGGCGGCCTGGTCGCCCTCAGCCACGGCGCCGGCCCGGCCCCGGCCGAGGCGCCGCTGCGGCTCGATCTGCGCGGCCCGGGCCGGGTCGAGTCGATCGAGATCGCCGCGATGGACTCGATGTGGCCCCACGCCATCACGCCATGACGGAGCAGCCGACCGCGATGACCAACGCACCCTTGCGCCTCACGATCACGCCGCGCTTCTGCGACACCGACCTCCTCGGCCATGTCAATAACACGACCCTGCCGGAGTGGTTCGAACAGGCCCGGCTGCCCTTCTTCGATCTCTTCTGCGACGACCTCGCCATGGCAACGCGAAACACCTTCCCCCTGGTGCTGGTCCACCTCGACCTCGACTTCCGCCGCGAGATCCGGCTCGGCACCGAGGTCGAGGTCCGCACCGCCGTGGCCCGCCTGGGCACCTCGTCGTTCACCGTCCGGCAGGAGGCCTGGCAGGGCGGCGTCCTCTGCGTCGAAGGCCAGGTCGTCCTGGTGCACTTCGACCACGTCGGACGCCAGGCCCTGCCGCTGACCCCGACGCAGCGCGCCCGCCTCCAGGCCTGGATGGCACCACCCGCCCCGGCCGCGACCGAACCCGGCTGACCGGCAGCCCGCCGATAGGGTGCTATAGTGTGGCGCGCGGCCATGCCGGTGGTGCCGGCTGGCATCGGCACGGCCCCGCGACGACCGGACTGCCGGACCGGCCGGCGGCCGGGTGGGTCGCTTCCAGCCGCAACGCACGGGTGAGTGGTCCTATGGATGCTGTGCGCATCGCGCTGCTGCAGGGTCGGGCGGAACCGAGTGCCGAGGCCGCTCTGGACTGGACCGAGCGGCGCCTGACCGAGGCCGCGGCGGCCGGTGCCCGCATCGTCTGCACGCAGGAGCTCTTCGCCACCCCGTACTTCTGCCGCGTCCAGGACGCCCGCTTCTTCGACCTCGCTGAGACCATCCCCGGACCCACCACCGAACGCCTCGCAAACAAGGCCCGCGAGCTGGGCGTCGTGGTCGTCGCCTCGCTCTTCGAACGGCGCGCCCCGGGGGTCTTCCACAACACCGCCGTCGTCATCGACGCCGATGGCACCCTCCTCGGACGCTACCGCAAAATGCACATCCCCCAGGACCCCGGCTTCGAGGAGAAGTACTACTTCACCCCGGGCGACCTCGGCTACCGCGCCTTCACCACGCGCTTCGGCCGCATCGGCGTCATCATCTGCTGGGACCAGTGGTTCCCGGAGGCGGCGCGGCTGACCGCGCTGCATGGCGCCGAGATCCTCTTCTGTCCGACCGCCATCGGCTGGCTGCCCAGCGAGAAGGACCGCATCGGCGCGGCCCAGCGCCAGGCCTGGCTGACGGTCCAGCGCGGCCATGCCGTCGCCAATGGCTGCTACGTCGCCGCCGTCAACCGCGTCGGCCGCGAGGGCCAGATCGAGTTCTGGGGGACGTCCTTCGTGGCCGACGTCTACGGCGAGACCATCGCCACGGGCAGCGTCGACGCCACCGAGGTCGTCTATGCCGACTGCGACCGCGCCGCCCTCGAGCAGCGCCGGCGGACCTGGCCGTTCTTCCGCGACCGGCGCATCGACAGCTTCGGCGACCTGGGGAAGAGGTTCCTGGATGAGTGATTTCGCGGCCCTGTCAGGGTTCCACATGCCGGCTGAGTGGTGCGCCCAGGCGGCCATCTGGCTGAGCTGGCCGCTGAAGCCCGGCGCCTGGCCCGGCTGCCGCGCCGAGGCCGAACAGGCCTACGCCGCGTTCGTCGCCGCCATCAGCCGTTTCGAGCCGGTCCGCATCAACTGCGCCCGGGCGGCGCAGGCGCGCGCCGGCGAGGCCCTGGTGCGGGCCCAGGCCCGGCTCGACCGCGTCACCTGGTACGACCACCCCACCAACGACACCTGGTGCCGTGACCACGGGCCGATCTTCGTCAAGCACCGCGACACCGGCGAGGTCATGATCACCGACTGGGCCTTCAATGCCTGGGGCGCCAAGTTCCCGGCATGGGATCTCGACAATGCCATCCCGGCGCGCGTCGCCGAGGCCCTGACCATGCGGCGGGTCGCCATACCCATGGTCGCCGAGGGCGGCAGCCTCGAGGTCAATGGTGCCGGCGTCGTGCTTACCACCGAGTCGGTCCTGCTCAACCCCAACCGCAACCCCGGCCTGAGCCGCGAGCAGGCCGAGGCAGTCCTCCGCGCTGCCCTCGGCGTCGAGGCGGTCTGGTGGCTGACCTCCGGCCTGCCGCATGACGACACCGACGGCCACATCGATACCCTCACCCGCTTCGTCAACCCCACCACGGTGGTCACCGTCCTCGACCGCGATGCCCGCAGCCCAGGCCACGCGGTCCTGGAACGCAACCGCGCCGACCTGGCGCGCTTCCGCCTGCCGGACGGCGGCCGCCTGGAGATCGTGCCCCTGCCCATGCCCGAGCCCATCCACCGCCCCGGCTGGCGCCTGGAGGTCCTCCCGGCCACCTACGCCAATTTCCTCATCGTCAACGGCGCCGTCCTGGTGCCGACCTACCGACAGCCCGCCACAGACCGCGAAGCCCTGCAGCGCCTCGCCGAGTGCTTCCCCGACCGCGAGGTCGTCGGCCTCGACTGCCGCGATATCGTCCTGGAGGGCGGCGCCCTGCACTGCCTCAGCCAGCAGCAGCCGGCCTGAGGCCCACGGCCCGGGCGCCGTGGGCGGCGCCCGTGGTCGCGCTCGGCTCGCGCGACCTACTCGGGCCGGGACCGGTGGCCCGGCGCCGTGCCCGCAGAGCCCGTCCGTGCCGGTCCGTGTTCGTCCGTGCCGGTCCGTGTCCCGAGCCGGAAGGCCGCGTCCCCGCGGCCCCGCCCGCGGCCCCGCCCGTGGACCTACTTGCCGCCGGTGGCCTTCAGCTCCATGACCGTCTTCATGGTCATGGCCTGGCCGCCGGCGTTGAGCTTGCCCTCGGATTCCATGCGGACCAGGCCGCCGACCGGGACGTCCTTACTGGTCCAGATCTTCGAGGTCGCCTCCACGGCCTGCGGCTGCGTCACCACGACCTTGGCCTGGACCCAGTGGCAGGCGTAGGAGGTGCCGTTGACCGTGATCGTCTCGTCGCCTTCGGCCAGGATCGTCACCTGGGCGCCCTCCTGCGTCGCGGTCAGCGGGTCGTAGGGCTGATCGAGGGCGATCTTGATCTCCTTGCCGCCGGGCATGCTCATGCCGCCCATGGTCACGTCGATGCGCATCGTGGCGAAGGCGTCATCCTTGGCGACGACAGTCTGTTTCATCACCATGTCCATGGCCATGCCCATGGTCTCGGTACGGTTGCTGTACTCGACCCACTCGCCGACCTTGGCATTCTTGAGGGGATTCTCGGCGGCGGGGAGCGTGGCGCCCAGTCCGACGAGCACGGTGGCGATGGTGGCGACGACGCGGGACAGCCTGTGGGTGTGCATGCGGTGGACTCCTGTCATCCTTGCGAACGGTGGCTTCTCTGGGATACGGCGAGCCTGGTCCTGCCGGCAGCGCGCCGTGTCGACAGGCAGACGCCAGCCGCAGGTGGTGTCCTCGCTGCTCACTGTACCGCGGGGCGGTGCCCGACGCCAGCCCGCGCCGGCGCTCGCGGGCCAGGGCTGTTTGAAAGTCCGGTTCTGGCACCCCTCCAGGGTGCATGGCGTGCAATCCGCGTTTCCGGGGGTCGGGCTGCGCGCGACCCCCGGCTACGATCTGGCACCCCTCCAGGGTGACCGA
>JAAYZO010000900.1 GCA_012514865.1 Lentisphaerota bacterium
CCCAGGGGGACCTTGGCATAGGAGTAGTGCCCGCCGACCATCAGCACCACGGCGTGCAGGGCGATGAAGGTGTAGACCAGCGTCGTCAGGCGGAAGCGCCGGGCGCTGAGCACGAGTACCGGCAGGGTCAGGAGCACCGGGACGGTCTCGAGAAACCAGGTCAGGCGGGTGTCCTGGACATCGATGCCCGACCAGGCCCAGACCGCCACGACCACGGCCAGGAGTACACAGGGATAGCGCCAGGATGACATCGGTGGCCTCCGGTAAGGTGCCGTGAGCGGTTCATGACGGCCGCACGCTACGGTAACCCCGGCCTGGCCGGGTTGCCATTGGCGTACCGCGGCCTATGGTGTCGCACATTCCCCACCTCTGAGCCGACCTGCGAGGGAGTTTTCTGGGGCTCTATCGGCAGGCAGGCGCCATGCGGGCTCTTGGGGGCTGCGTGAGCATGCAAGGAGGGTCGAAGGCATAGCGCTCTGTCGGCGGGGCGGCAGCGGTCCGGCAGTTGGAGGAGCGCAAGCGAAGGCGTCCATGGGGCCTTCGTTCGCAGACGCCTTACCGTGCTGTGCATCGTGCGCGAGTCTCATGGCGGTCCGGTGGTCACCGGCAGGAGGTCATCGAGAGTCAGTCCAAGGGCACGGAGGTAGGCGGCCTGATCGCTGCGCAGCGGCTGCGCGAGCCGGTAGATCCGGCCGATGCGGACGATCTGCAGGCCGGCGAACTTGGTGGTCATCATGAAGGTGGTCGGCCTGAGGGTGTCCTTACGGTCCCATCCCGGCAGGGGCCGGCCGGTCTGTTCGACGTGCTGGCGCAGGCACTGCTCGATCAGGTTCCAGACCAGCAGCGAGATCAGGAGGATCGCTCCGAGCGCCTCGATGCGGCCGGGCTTCTTGAGGAACAGGTCGTTGACGATCAGGGGGTCCTTGAGGAAGGAGAAGTTCCTCTCTATGGCGTGCTGGTCTTTGTAGGCGTTCAGCAGGTCCGGTCCGCTGCGCGACCGTGCGCCTTCCCTCGGGACATTGGTCAGCAGCACGAAGCAGCCGGCCTCTTCGCGCTGCCGGGCGATGCGGGCTGCGTCGGGCTGCGGGGCGGCCTGGACGCGGTAACGGACAGAGGTGACCGGCCGGGGCCGGTCTTTGGGTGGCCGGCCGGGCGGGTGACGCAGCGTCTCCACGACCGTCGTCTCGACCCGGTGGAGCTTCCCGCCCTGGGCCTGCAGGCGCAGCGCTTCAGCCTCGGCGTCAGCGCGGCAGAAGTACTCGCGGCGGGACAGACGGCTGCAGAGAGCGGTCAGGGCTTCGGCCTCCTGCCTGAGCTGCCGCTCGATGGCTTTCAGTCGGCGGTTGTCGTGAGCGGAGGAGTGCACGACAAGGGCGCGGTAGCTCCTGCCGTAGAGCTCGACCTGTTTCTCGGCCAGGCGGTACTGTGCCGCCGGCCGGCCGACGGCAGCCGGGGTCTCGGCCAGGGCTCCGACTTCCTGCCAGGCGCCGGCCGCGACCGCCGCGGCGACAGCACGGGCGGTCTCTGCGTAGCTGAAGGGCAGGCGGGTCACGAAGAGGTTGTCGCCCATCTGACTGAGGTTCTCCTCGGTCACCAGGGCGGAGTCGGCGACGTAGAGCCAGTCGCCCGGACCCAGGCCGTACCGCGCCAGGTCCCTGGAGATGCGCGTCAGCAGGGTGTTGTTCAGAGCCTTGTCCGAGGCATTGCCGTCGTGGCAGCCGCCCAGCAGGGGAACATTACGCCCGGCGCAGAGCACATCCAGGAGGAACTGCTTCAGGTCCGGCCGGTGGTCCTTGCTGTAGCCGTGGGTGATGGCCAGCCCGTCGCTGCCGGCGCCGGCGTCGCGGTAGTCTCCCCAGACATTCACCGACGTACTGTCCCAGTGCACGGTGCGCAGGTCCGTCGGGAAGCGTCGGGTCGCCTGGTAGGCAACCTCGGAGAACACCTTGCCTGCCCCCGCCTCGTAGAGCGCATCCATGGCCCGCGCGACAGTTGTATCGTTGAAGGCTGAGGCCGGCACCTCGGCGCCCAGCAGCAGCCGGCTGTCCTGATGCTCGAAGAACTCCTCCAGCCGGTACAGCGGGCTGCGCCCGGAGAGCGTGTCCAGCACCATCCCCTGAACGACCGTACCTACGCCCACGGCCATGCCGGTGGGCACCACGCGGTCCACCGTCTCGATCAGGCCCATGCGCCGGCAGAGCGCCGCCGCCACGGGCAGGTGGTTCACCCCGATCACCTGCATCCGGCGCAGCAGATCCTCAAACTCGTCCATGCGCCACCTCCCCGGGACACACCTTGACGTCCCGTTGTACCTCTACTATAATACAACATGGACCCAATGCAACAGCAGCTTGAAGACAGGATCGCTGACGTGAAGGCCGAACTGGTCTCGCTCGGCCGCATGCGCCCGGGATCACTCTCCCGACAGGCCCGCTCCCGCGGCGGCACCTACTGCCAGGTCAGCTACAGCCGCGCCGGGAAGCTGCACTGCGACTACGTGCGCCCCGACTATGAGCCGGTGGTCCGTGCCGAGATCGAGACCTACAGGAGGTACCGCGAGCTTACCCGCCTATGGATCGACCTGGAACTGGAGCTCTCCAGACTCAAACAACGCCGCGCGGCCGGCGAGAAAGGCAGCGCCTGAAGCCGGCCATAGATGGATATTCCACCAAACCGGCTTGCCGGGGTGGGGAATATCCGGTTCGGCGTTGGGCGTTCGGCGTTGGGCGTTGGGCGTTCGGCGTTGGGCGTTCGGCGTTTGTCCTCGCCCTTTCCCGTCGCCGCACTGACACACTCCATCCCCCCCTTCCATCCGTGGTCATTCGTACTACTATCCGTAAGAACCCTGTTTTTGCGGCAAGTTTTTCATGCCACGGCATCCGTAAGTCGTTTGGTGTCAGCAGCG
>JAAYZO010000117.1 GCA_012514865.1 Lentisphaerota bacterium
CGCGGCCCTTGGGGAGGTAGGGCTGTGAGGCCGGCACCCGGCGGAAGGCCTGCACCGGGCAGACGCGGGCGATGGCGCATTCCTCGCAGTTCACGCAGAGGTCGTGGCGGACCTGCAGGTAGAGCGAGCCGTTGCCGAACGCGGTGCAGTTCTTGACGCAGCGCCCGCAGCCGATGCAGAGATCCTCGTCGATGGTGTACTCGAAGTAGGGCTCCTCGAGGAAGCGCCGTCGTATGGCGCCGGTGGGGCAGAGCTGATTTTCGGCGCCGCTGTCGAGTCGTGGCGCCTGGCTCTCGAAGTAGCCGAAGCAGAGGTTGCAGTAGCCGCACATGGCGATGTTGTGGACGCACTTGACGGCCGAGACGCCGAGGACGCACGAGGTCGCGCAGAGGCCGCACTGGGTGCATGTCTCCGGGTCGATCTGCCAGCGGTGCGACGCGGCCCGGGCGCCGCCGCGCAGCGCCCCGAGGCCGGTGCCGCAGACCGCCGCGCCGGCGACGCCGGCCAGGCAGCGGCGCAGGAAGCCGCGGCGCTCCGGGTTGTGTGCCTGGAGTGTCTCGCTCATCGGCGCGGCCCTCCGCCGGGCGTGGACGCCGGTGCCGCTCCCCGCGCGCCGGGCGTGGGCTCCGGTGCCGGCGGCGCCGCCGCCGAGCCGCAGCGCTGCCGCAACGGACACCCCGCGCAGGCCGTCGGCGTCCCGCAGGCCGATCCGGCCGCACCGTCGGGCGGATCCCCCGCGACCCGGCGGGCGCCCAGGAGGCCTGCCACGCCGGCGAGTGCCCCCAGGGCCAGCAGGCGCAGGCCGAGGCGACAGGCGTCGCGGCGTCTCAGGTCGGGTGCGTCGGGGTGCATCAGGGCTCCGCTGGCTTCGGTTCGAACACGCGCACGCTCTTGGCCTTGGGGTCGACCAGGAGGATCCGGCCACGTGAGTCGGCCGCGACATCGGCGATGAAGGTCTTCGGCTGGAAGGCCTTCGGACCGGCGACGACGCTGACGAACTGGCCGTCGTCACGGTAGGCCTTGACCAGGTCCGGCTTCTTCTCGACGGTCACCAGCAGGTTGCCGGGGGCGCTGGCGACGTGGGTCGGGTTACAGCAGCCGCCGAAGTCCTCGACAGCGGGCGAGCCCTTGCCGAAACGGCCCAGGCGACGCCCCTCGGCGTCGAGGTGTACGAGGCCGAAGGCACCGGCCTCGGTGGCCCAGAAGGTCCCATCGGGCGCGGCGGCGATGTCGTAGTAGGTCCCTGGCACACCGGCTGTGGCGTCGGCGATCGGGGTGGCCGTGTCCGGTACGACCGGCGTCAGGGATGTGCCATCGCGGCGCCAGCGGTGGAAGCGTCTGAGGGCGGCATCGCCGGCGATGACGACGTCCTGGCCGACGGCGACGGCGGTCAGGAAGGCCCCCTCTGCCGGGCTGGGCCAGGCCGTGCGGGTGCCATCGGCGAGGTCGATGACCTCGATGTGGTCACCGCAGCCCAGGTAGAGCCTCTCGGCGGTGGCCGCCAGGCAGCCGGCGGCGGAGGTCAGCTCGAAACGCCCGCGCGGGCTGCCGTCGTCGCCGATCTCGACGACGGTGAAGCCGACCGAGACGAAGAGGCGGTCGCCCGGACCGACGGCCACGGCGCGGACCTTTTCCTCGAAGTGAAGGGCAACGCCCTCGCGGTAGCCCACCTGCTCGGGCAGGACGCGCCGTTCGACGTCGTCCAGGGGCGCTCCCGCGGCCGCGGCCGCGGGGCCGGTCGACGGCCGCGAACGCCCCGCCAGGATCGTCACGACCGCCAGGCCCGCCAGGAGGGCCACGACCACCACCAGGTCGAGCGGCGAACGGCGCCGCGCACTGTCACGATCGGGTTGGCTCGGTGCCTCGGGCATCGCTCAGCTTCCTCCCGGTTCGATGGACTTGCCGATATCGAGGCAGATCAGGCGCGTCGAGTCGCGCAGGATCAGCCGTGTGCCCACCAGCGCCGGCGGGCCCCAGGCATCGCGCGCCTCCGGCAGGACCTGATGACGCGCCAGAAGACGAAAGCCGGCGCGGTCCGCCGCCACCAGACTGAGCAGTCCGCGGTCATCCATGATGAGGATCTTGCCGTCGGCCGCGAGGTAGGGCCCCAGGCCGAAGCGGTGGTCCTTGCCGGACGTCCACAGCACCCGCCCGGCGCCGCTCGGGTCGTAGCAGGTCAGCTCCTCGCGGTGTTCGCCGGCGTCCTTGGGGAGGACCGTATAGAGGACGCCATCCAGCCAGAGGGGTGTCTGCTGTTCCGAGGCGAAGACCTGCTTGGTCAGGGCAGTGACGCGCTCGACCGTGACCTCGTTGCCGGTGCGGGCCAGGTGCAGGATGGCGCTGCCGGCGCCGTGACCGGCGGTGACCATGAGGCGTTGTTCGTCGAGCTGGACCGGGCATGGCGCCATGATGCGCTTGTTCCAGGCGTCGGTTGACCACAGGATGCGGCCGCGCTCGGGGCCGGTGGCGCGCACCGCTGCGATGCCGCCGAGGGCGGCGTAGACCAGGACCGTCTCGCCTTGGAAGGTCATCGGCGTGATCGACGAGTGCGACATGGCCCAGCCGGGCGGGCAGGGGGTCCGCCACACCACCTCGCCGCTACGCGTGTCCAGGGCCATCATGAGGTCCTTGCCGCAGGGCGCCAGGATGGCCAGACCGTCGAGGATCAGCGGGCATTGCGCGGTGTACCAGAGCGGCACGGTGGTGCCGTAGTCGAGGGCCAGGTCGAGGCCCCAGCGCAGGTCGCCCGTGACGCGGTCGACGCACATCACCTGGCACTGCGGCCCGACGCTGACGACGCAGTCGTCGGTGACCGCCGGGACGGTGCGTGACATGCCGTGGTTGCGCTTGGTCACCACCGGGTAGCTGCGCCGCCAGATCTCGCGGCCGTCCGACAGCGCCAGGCAGCGCAGGACGTCGGCCCTGCCCGCCTCGTCGTAGTCGAGGAGGTAGACGCAGCCGGCGTAGACGGCCGGTCCGGCATGGCCGTCGCCGACCTCCACCGCCCACAGCCGCGGCGGCCCCGCTGCCGGCCAGGCGTTCGCCAGCGGCGCCGAGTCGCGCCGGATGGCATCGCGGTCGGGACCGCGGAAGCCCGGCCAGGATGGACCCGACTCTGCCGGCGGTGGTTCGGGGTGGTGCCGCACGAAGGTGGTTACGAGGCGGTTGCAGTGGTCGCCGGGGGTCAGCTCGAGGCGGCGTTCCTGCCGCGCCGCCGCCGGCTCGCGGCGTGACACCGGCACCGCCGGGGGCGCGTCCTGCCACCAGCGTACCAGGCGGCTGGCGCCGCCGGCCAGAAGCAGGGTCGTCATCATGAAGAGAAACAGACGCATGTCAGGGCGAATCCACTGCAGGAGCCTCGGCGTGAGACATCGAGAACCGGAGCCGGATCCGTCGCGCAGCGCCGTGCCCCGCGGATGATCCGCTCGCGCCGCACTATACAGCGGCGCCGGTCTCGACGCGCGCCGCTCCGCGCCGCTTGCTCACGGTCAGGCTGGCGCCGGATTCGCCATCGTGGAGCCGCCTGCCGAGACGGCGTGCCGAAAGGCCGGCGCTACGCCTGGCGCGCTGCGACCGGACGGGCGCCGTCGCTCTGGTGCACCAGACGGCCGTTCTCCCAGAGGTCCTCGATGCGGTAGAAACGTCGCCGCTCGGGGTCCATGATGTGGACCAGCACGACGCCGTAGTCCATGATCACCCAGTGGCTCTCCGGGTCGCCTTCGCGACGGCGTACCATGACGCCCTCGCGCGCCAGGTCCTGGCGGAGGTGGTTGCAGAGGGCGCTGATGTGCGGCGCCGAGGTGCCGGTACAGATCAGGTAGTAGTCAGCCAGGATACTGGACTCGCGGACATCGAACAGCAGCAGATCACCGGCTTTGCGCTCCTCGCAGATGGCGACGCAACGCCGCGCCAGAGCTTCCGAGTCCGCGCTGAGAGTCGACTTCTGGGGTTGATCCATCACCTGCTCTCGGGTTGTCCTGATCCTGAACGTCATTGGGCACGGTACAGCCGTTGCGACGCAATATAGCGGCACACGGCGTCGGGGCAATAGTGGGCCGGGTCAGCGCCGCGGGCGCAGGCCTCGCGGACGCGGGTCGCCGAGAGGTCGTAGGTCGGCAGGTCAGCCCGGACCGCCGCCAGGAGTTTGCGGGCGTTGCGCGACCCGAAGCGGTCCGAGAGCTCGGCCAGACTCGGGCAGGCCACCCCCGGGCGTGGGTAGACGATGAAGCCGAAGTGCTGGACCAGCTCGCCGGCGCGGTGCCAGCGGTGCAGGTCGCGCAGGCTGTCCATGCCCATCAGGAAGAGGACCTCGTGCTCGGTGAAGACCTGTTTCAGGACCGTGAGGGTGTCGAAGGTGTAGGAGAAGCCCTCCTGGCGTTCCAGCTCGATGTCCGAGACACTGAAGGCCGGGTAGGGCTCGATGGCCCGTCGCACCATCTCGAGGCGGTGGAAGCCCTCGCTGAGGTCGCGGTCCTGCTTGTGGGGCGGTCGCCGTGCCGGCACGAAGAGGACCTCGTCGGCGACGCCGGCCTTGACCACGGCCTCGGCCAGGGCGAGGTGGCCGTTGTGGATGGGATCGAACGAGCCGCCGAACACGGCCAGCCGCGGTGCCCGGGCCACCGGCAGATCAGGGCTGTGCCGCACGGCCTCGTCGGGTACCGCCGCCGGAGCCGCGGCGGTTGAGTGCAGTCTTTCGTTCATAGCCAGACGACCGTCTTCCATGCTTGCATCATGATGCTCGTGCCGAGCGCGGGGCCATCGCGGCAGGCCCTTGCAGGCCAGCTTCACTGCCGCCGTCGAGCGGACGCGTCTCCCGCCGGCGGCGAGGACCGCCGTCAAGCCGCGCCACTGGCAGGCGCGGTGTTCGTGCCTCCCGGGGCGCCCGGCATCCCCCATCGACCAGCGACGTACTATAGCTCCGCATGGGCGCTTCTGCGCCTGCGGCGGCCCCATCCCATGGCTGTTTGAAGATCGCGGCGGCGCTCACTCGGTCACCCTGGAGGGGTGCCAGATCGTAGCCGGGGGTCGCGCGCAGCCCGACCCCCGGAAACGCGGATTGCACGCCATGCACCCTGGAGGGGTGCC
>JAAYZO010000118.1 GCA_012514865.1 Lentisphaerota bacterium
CCGCGCCAGATGATCGGCATCTCCTCCTCGACCAGGAAGCCGATCGACATGCACTCGACGCCGTGGTTGCGCATCGGATTGATCGAGTGGCCGTCGCTCGATGTCGGCTGCCCCTTGATGCCCAGCATGCGCGGAATCGACGGCCCGTAGATGTCGGCGTCCAGCACGCCGACCTTGAGGCCGCGGGCCGACAACGCCAGGGCCAGGTTGACCGCGGTCGTCGACTTGCCGACGCCGCCCTTGCCCGAGGCTACCGCGACGATCGAGCGGACCTGCGGCAACAGCGGCTCCTGCTGCCTGCCGTGGGCAGGACCGTGGTCATGGCCGTGACTGGCGGCGCTGGCCTGCGAGGCGGGGCGCTCGGCGGTCAGCACGACGGTGGCGGTCAGCACGCCGGGCAGCGCGTGGACGGTCTGCTCGGCCTTTTTGCGGAGCGGCTCGAGGCGGGGCCCGCGTTCCGGTTCCACCTGAATCGCGAAGGCGACGTGGCCCTGTTTGACCTGGAGGCCGGTGACCATGCCGAGGGAGACGATATCCCGGTTCTTGTCCTCGTCGACGACCCCGGAAAGGGCCTTCAGCACATCCTGTTCGCTGACTTGCGCCATGCTTGAAAACTCCGCCAGTAACTTCAATATCGGGGCGACGGCCGGCCGGTTGACGTTGCGCGGCTCGTTGGCCTCACCTATAAACTAAGGGGCAACTTAAGGGGCAGTGCGCTAGATATACGAAGCTGTCCGTCAAAACACAAAGCCCAAATCACGACCTCCGGGCACGAAAGGGACGAACAGACATGGCATGGAATCCACAGGGCGGTGGCCCTTGGGGTGGCGGCGGCGGCCAGGGCCCGTGGGGGCGGGGTTCTTCGGGTCCGCGGCCGCCCGATTTTGAAGACCTGATTCGACGAAGCCAGGACCGATTCAAGCAGTTCCTGCCGGGCGGCATGGGCGCCGGCAAGGGTCTGGTCATCGCCGTCATCGCCGTCCTGGCGATCTGGGCGGGGACCGGCATCTACCGGGTGCAGCCGGAAGAGCAGGGCGTCGAGCTGCTGTTCGGCAAGTGGCAATACACCACCGGCCCCGGACTGCACTGGTGGCCGCCGGCGCCGATCGGCGAGGTGGTCACGCCCAAGGTGACCCGCGTCAACCGCACCGAAGTCGGCTTCCGCGATGCCGCGCCCGGTCAGCGGGGGGGCGGCGTGCGGCCGGTGCCTCAGGAAAGCCTGATGCTGACGGGTGACGAGAACATCATCGATGTCCAGGCGGCGGTGTTCTGGTTCGTCAAGGATGCCGGGCAGTTCCTGTTCAACCTCCGCAACCAGGATCAGACCGTCAAGGACGCCTCGGAGGCGGCTTTGCGCGAGATCGTCGGCAAGAGCGAGTTCGAGTACGCCCGTACCCAGGGCCGCGTCGAGATCGAAAGGGCTGCCCAGGACCTGATCCAGGGCATTCTCGATTCATACGGGGCCGGAATCCAGGTCCAGCAGGTGCAGCTCCAGAAGATCGACCCGCCCGGCAAGGTGCTGGACGCCTTCCGCGACGTCCAGGCGGCGCGCGCCGACAAGGAGCGCGCGGTCAACGAGGCGACGGCCTACCTCAACGAGGTCGTGCAGCGGGCCGAGGGCGAGCTGCAGATGATCATCAAGAATGCCGAAGGCTACAAGGAGCAGAAGATCGCCATCGCGACCGGCGAGGCACAGCGCTTCCTGGCCGTCTACGAGCAGTACCTCCAGGAAAAGGACGTGACGACCCGCCGCATCTATCTCGAGACCATGCGGACGATCATGGCCGGGATGGACAAGATCCTCATCGACAGCACCGTCGGCGGCAGCGGCAGCGGCGTCGTCCCGTATCTGCCGCTCGATGCCCTGACCGGCCGCCGCTCGGGCTCCACCGGCGAGACGTCACCGTCCTCGTCGACGACACCTTCGGGAGGACGATGACATGCGCATACCCCTTCTCATTCTGGGCATCGTCGTCATCGTCGCCGGTGTCGTCGGCTTCTCGTCGGTGTTCACGGTCCGTCAGGACGAGCAGGTTCTGGTCCTGCAGTTCGGCGAGCCGCTCCGCACCGTGACTGAGCCCGGCCTTCACTTCAAGGTGCCCCTGCTTCAGAACGTCGCCACCTTCGACAAGCGCGTTCTCGACTTCGACGCCGAGACGGAAGAAGTGCCGAC
>JAAYZO010000901.1 GCA_012514865.1 Lentisphaerota bacterium
ATGACGCGCATGGCTATGTGCTGGTCCAGCGGCTGGGGGATCTGGCCCTGTTCGCCGAGGCGCCGCCGGACGCGAGCGGCATCTACAAGGTCCTCAAGGCGATGGAGGACGAAGGGCTGGTGACGGCGACCTGGGAGATGGGCGAGAGCGGCCCGGCCAAGCGGAAGTACACGCTCACCGGCGACGGCCGGGCCTGCCTGGCCCGCTGGGCCAGGACGCTCGAGGACTACCGCCGGCAGGTCGATGGGCTGCTGCAGCTTCTCAACGAGCATCCATGAGGGACCTATGATGCGCACGTGGAGTGTTTCCGGGCGCGGTCTGGTCGGGGAGGCCCTGGGGACCTTCCTGCTCGTGCTGTTCGGCTGCGGCTCCGTCGCCGTGACGGTCCTCTTCGAGGCGCACCACGGCCTTCTGCAGATCGCCCTGACGTGGGGCCTGGGCGTGACGCTGGCGATCTACCTGACGCGTCACCTCTCGTGTGCCCACCTCAATCCGGCCGTCAGTCTGGCCATGGCCGTCAGCGGTCGCATGAGCCCCCGCAAACTCCCCGGCTATATCCTGGCTCAGTTCGTCGGAGCGGTGCTTGCCGGCCTGGTTCTCTACGCCCTCTTCGCGCCGTCGATCGCTGCCTACGAGCAGGCGCATCAGATCGTGCGGGGGGCACCGGAGTCGGTCAGGACGGCCAGGATGTTCGGCGAGTACTACGCGATCCCCGGCAGCGCCGCGGTCGTGTCACTGCCCCTGGCGATGGCGGCCGAGGGCTTCGGGACGTTCCTGCTGGTCCTGATGATCTTCGCGCTGACGGAGGGCTGCAACGTAGGCCGCCCGGACGACGCTCTGGCGCCGGTGTTCATCGGCCTGACGGTGACGTCCATCATCTGCCTGATCGCGCCGCTGACGCAGGCCGGCCTCAACCCGGCCCGTGATCTCGGCCCGCGCCTGGTGGCCTGGATGATGGGCTGGGGTGACGCGGCGTTCCCCGACCGGGTAGGCGGCTTCTTCTATGTCTATATCCTGGCCCCCGCGGTGGGCGCCGCCGCGGCCGCGGGCTTCTTCGTTCGGGTCTTTGAGCCGGCGCTGCGCGGCCGGCCGCGGGCGGGCGCCTGCTGCGCGGGGCCATCGGACAGGAGGGACTGACGGATGGCAGCAAGGCTGATTCTGGTGGGCGGCTTCCTCGGGTCCGGCAAGACGACACTCCTCTGGGAGGCGGCGCGACGCCTGACGGAGCGCGGCAGGGCCGTCGGCCTGGTCACCAACGACCAGGCGCCCGACCTGGTCGACACCGCCTTCCTGTCACGATCCGGGGCAGGCGTGCGCGAGGTCGCGGGGAGCTGCTTCTGCTGCAACTTCGACGGCTTCATCGCGGCGGTGCGGTCCCTGGTGGACCAGGGTGCGGAGGTGGTGATCGCCGAGCCGGTCGGGAGCTGCACCGACCTCTCGGCGACGATCCTGCAGCCGCTGAAGGACAAGTTCCCGGAGATGGCCCTGGCGCCGCTCACGGTTCTGGTCGACCCGGCCCGGCTCCGCGACGTCCTTCAGGAAGACCGCTCGCTGATGCACCGCAGTGCTCTGTACATCCTGCGGCTCCAGATGGAGGAGGCCGACCGCGTTCTCCTCAACAAGATCGACACCCTGAGCGCTGAGGAACGCGGCCGCATCGCCGCGGCCCTGGAGCGCGAGCTGCCCGGCGCGGCCCTCGGTATGGTCTCGGCCAGGAACGGCGACGGGATCGACGCCTGGCTCGACGCGGTCCTCGACGACACGGCGGCCGGCCGCCGCATCGTGGCCGTGGACTACGACCGCTATGCCGAAGGCGAAGCCGTCCTCGGCTGGCTGAATGCCGTCGTCGACCTCCGCTCGAACCGCGGCAGCGCGGACTGGGGGGCCTTTGCCCTTGACCTCATGGCACGCCTGCACGAGGAATTCCGGGCACGGCGTGCGGAAGTCGGCCATGTGAAGCTCGTCGTGACCTGCAACGGCGCCGCCGGCCTGGCCAACCTGACCCGCCTCGGCGGCGAGGTCACAGGCCGCGACATGGAGGCCCTGACCGGGCCCCATGCTTCACTCATCCTCAACGCCCGCGTGCAGATGTCCCCGGATGACCTCGAGGCCGTGGTCCGGCGGTCCCTCGCCGCCGCCGCCGACCACCGTGAGACCAGCGCCGCCCTGCAGACGCTGCGCTGCCTGATGCCGGGGCGGCCGAATCCGACGTTCCGCTATGCGGACCTCGTCCCGCCCCCCGACCGGCCCTGAAGCAGCGACCCTCCGCGGCTCACGACGGCGCCTCCTGCTCCGCCCGCAGCGACGCGGCGCCGTC
>JAAYZO010000119.1 GCA_012514865.1 Lentisphaerota bacterium
GGTCATGAGGGGGCTGGACCGGTCGCGGAACAGGGGTAGGCGCAGGCCGGGATTCCGGGGGACGATTTCGCCATAGTCGAGCGGCATGAGAAAGCGCACCCCGGCCGCTTTCTCGAGGAAGTCATACACGGCATAGACGAGGGCGCGCGGGGAATTGCCGGTGATGGTCACGGCCGTTTCGTCCAGGCACTCGCTGGCAAAGGCCTCGGCTGGCTCCGCGGGAACGACGCGCAGGCGGAAGGCGCGGTCCTCCGGCAGCGCGCGTCGGATGGGGAAATCGGCGCCGGTGGCCTTGCTCAGATACGCGGCCAGTTCGGTCGCCGCGAAGTGTTCGGTTTCGCTGCTGTCTGGCGGCAGGTCGATGACCATGCCGGCGACAGGCACGGCCGCGGGTTTGAGCACCTCGGCAAAGACGTAGGGCTGGACTTTCGGGTGGTTGCGGACGGCGTCGGCCATGGCCTGGGCTGCCGGCGGGAGGGCGGTGCGACCGTCGGTCAGGCGCAGGTTCCTGAACTGCAGGGCGGCATTGCCGTTGGCGGCGGCCGACCAGGAGAGCAGATCGCCGCCCCGGTCCAGTTCCATGTCGCAGTTCCTGCTGCCTTTGGTGAAGCGGAAGCCGGTGTTGGTATTGCGGACCAAGGGCAGGTCGAAGTCGCGCCATTCCGGGCCGATCTCCAGGCGCCGGTAGAAACTGGCATGGTCGTCGTCGGCCAGCCGGCGAGACAGATAGAACGCAATCATGTGGGTCTGGCCGTCGCGGCTGCGAGCGGAGAAGGCGATGGTCTTCCAGTCCTCAAGGCGGACGTGGTTCCTGAGGCCGGCACGCTGCCAGCAGTCTTTGGCACCGTCGGTCGGAGGCAGGGTGAGCATGACGTCGATGACGCCGTCGTCACCGACCTCATGGCGGCCATGACCGGCCGGCGTTTCCCAGGCAAAGTCGCTGCCGAGGAGCAGTTCGGACGCGGTGGCGGTCAGGGCAGACAGGAGGAGCAGGCAGAAGGTCAGGGAACGCATCATGGCTCCGGCTGGCAGGTGGTTGGTGCGGGCCATCGGGGTCGGTCCTTATCATTGCACTTAGCCTGGATCATCCGCGAAGCGCGGATGCTTCGCTCACAATCCACTTGCGCCGCACTGCGACGCGGCGCAAGTTTCGACACGCGTTACTGGCCGAGTCTGATCGAGGCATAGCGCTCCGTCCTTTCGAGGGGACCGAGCGTTGAGCTCAGGAACTGGACGGGTTGCACGGTTGGGGTGGTGACGTGCCTGAAGAGGTTGGCCTTCAGTTCGTTCGGCGCCGCAGCCAGCCCCAGTGTCTGCCATGGGATTTCGACGATGACGGCCCACTGGCGGCTGTTGAGGACGTCCGACCGCGCCGCAGTCGCAGTCCAGTCGCCGTTCCAGGACACGTCGCCGTCCCTCACGTCCCGCTGCACGCCGGCGGGGTTCACCAGGAAGTCGTAGCGGCCCGCGGCGGGCCCATCGGCATCACCCGCGCCGTGACCGGAAACGGCGACAGACAGACGCACACAGTCGTCCGCCCAGACGTCGCCGTCGCGTGTCGTCACCTCAGACCGGACGGCAGCCATGGCGTGATCGCTGCATCGCACGCGGACGTACAACGCGTTGTCGTCGTAGGTCATGTCGGCGGCCGTCGTCGGGTACGCGCCGAAGATGTCCTCGTCCCAGAAGCCGCCGCTGATGGAACTGGCGGCCCACACGGGGTCGGCAGACGACAGGGGGTCCATGCCCGGTCGGCGCGCCGCCTTCTTCAGCGCAATCTCCGGCGGGCGAGCCCATGGCACCCATGGCTCGGCCGGTGCGTAGGCGTCGAGGACGGACTGCCTCAGCGACACCAGGCCGCGCGTCGACAGGTGCGTGTGCTCGTCCAGGTAGCGTTTCCGCCACTCGCTGTAGGCGGCGAGATGGGCCTCGGCCTCGTCCCGCCAGTACGCGCGCTGGGCACGTTTCAGGTGCATGAACGCCTCTGCGAAGCGCACGTGCAGCTTCTGGTCCTCGATGCGCCTGGCTTCCGGGGAGTCACCCGTCACGAGAGCCGACGCCTCGTCCAGACCAGCGTTCAACGCACGGATGGCCTCGTCGGTCCAGACGTAGAGCGGCCCCGGCATCATCCACGCGAAGCGCGGTGCATGTACCGCGGGCGTGGTGCACATCGCCTCGAGGGCTCTGTAGTACTCGACCATCACCCCGGACGCCGGGCCGAACATGCCCTCGCAATAGCGCCTGCGGAGCGATTCAGCGGATTCTCCACGGGCCCACATCGTCTGCGCGGTTGCCCAGTAGTAGAGGCCCTGTCCCGGTATCGACGAACCGTCGAGATGGGAGCCGACCATGCCCAGGTCGGCGCAGACTCGCGCGTCGTCGACGACCTTGCGGAGGCTGCAGAAGGGCAGCCCCATGTAGTCGCCCAGCAGCCCGTAGTAGCCGTACAGCTTCATGCGCGGGGCGATCCGGTGCCACTGCTTCAGCCGCTGCATGACGTCGCGGTTCGGGGGGCAGTCCGGATCGTCCAGCGCGTGCAGGGCGCAGCCGTCCGAATAGGCGTAGATGATGGACACGTTCGGCTCCAACGTCATCTCCAGGGGTGGCACCGTCGTCCAGAAGTAGGCATAGATACCCACGCCTTTGCCGGGGTGCGACACGGCGATCTCGCGGGCGACGGCATTCGCGAAGGCGCAGAGCCGGCGCGCCGCCCCGGAGGCCGGGTCAGGGTCGTCCGCCTTGCGACACTCGGGGCACATGCAGTAGGTGGGAGCACCGGAGCCGTCGTTGAAGGACAGAGGCGCGGTCAGGTCATTGGGCCGACCGTCCAGCCAGCGCCGGCAGAATGCGACCGCCAGCCGGATCACGTCCGGGTTCGTGGTGCAGAGCTGCCAGTTCATCTCCCCCTTGGCGAAGCGCCGGCCGCCGATCTCCGAGTAGTACTCCGGGTGGTCGTCAAAGTACGTCTCGGCGGGCGCGATGCCGAAGTGCGCGTGTCGGCCGTCGAGCCAGACCCCGCCGCAGTGGTTCCAGCGCAGGTACTCCGCGACAGCCTCGGGGTACTCGCTCCGCAGATGGAACCTCGGACGATCGGAGAACGCGGGCCTGACGCGACGGTCCAGCGACGCGACCGCAAGCCGGCCATGCTTCGGGACGACCTTCCCGGTCGGGATCGCCATGTAGACGTGGGCGCCGAGGGTGCGGTTGAGAAACTCGATCACGGCGTCTTGCGTGCCCCTGAACGGCCCCTCGTCGTTCCCGATCAGGACAAGGTCGGCGCCGCGACGCAGCAGAACGGCCTCCTCGTCGCCGATCCCGGTGCCGGTGCTGACTCCGACGCCCAGGCCCGTCACGGCCTTGCCCGCACCCACGAGAATCCGGGGGCCTTCCGTCCAGTCGCTCTCTTCCACCACCGGAAGCAGGGCCCCGGTGGACTCCTCGATGGTCTTCTGCAGGTCCGCCGCCGCCGTGCGAACCGTCGCGGGCGCGACGTCGGCGACGACGATCGAGGCGTGGGCCTGGCCGCCGCTCGCCAGAAGCAGTTCGGCGCCATGGCCGTTGCCGGCCAGCAGCGACACCGAGGGAGCCGGGGGCGGATCGACGAGAGCGTAGCCGATGCGGTCCAGTGCCCAGGCGCCGGTTCCGGTGCTCTGATCGAGCACTTTGGGGACCAGCGGAACCGTCGGCACCAGCCACTCGCCACCCTCACGCGGCGCCTCCCGGCGCGAGTCGAACACGGCACGCCCGGCCTCAGTCGCGTGCCCCCTGCTGCAGTAGACCCGGACGCGGCCGGGAGTCACCTCGAACCGCCAGACGATGCCCGGAAGGGCATTCAGTTCGGCGAACGGTTCACTGGTCTGCTCCTTCCCGTCGCACGTGATTACCAGGCCCCAAGGCCCGTAGCCGTAGGCTTTGCCGGTCTGGACCAGGATGCCGTTCCCTCCGGCTGCGTCCTCGAGGCCGAACGCGAAGGCGTTCTTGGTGATCAGGCGTGTGCCGGGGGCGAACTCGAGCGAAAACCTGAGGATCTTGTCCGCCGCAGGCGCGAGTGCATACGCCGGGGTGCCCATCACACCGGCCCGGCCTCTCCGGCCCCTCGTCACACGGAACGTCCCGTCCACGATCGCCGAAGCAGCCCCCTCCCCGGCGCACAGGTCCGACCACCGCTCGGTGTCGAGCGCGGTGCCGTCGAACGCCTCGTCCATCGCGGCTGCAGCCGCCACGTGCCCCACCACCGCCAGCAGAGCCAAGGCGGCTGTCGCGAGAACGCTGTTCCACGTCCCGGTGATCATCATCGAGGGTTCCTCTACGGTTGCGGGCCCCTATCGAACAGGCCTCACCAGACGATGCGCCGCCATGAATCGCAAATCTACCACTGCGTAGACCTTAATGCGGATATTCCCCACCTCGGCAAGCCGGTTTGGTGGAATATCCATCGATGGCCGGCCTCAGGCGCTGCCTTTCCCGCCGGCCATCGGGTTCAGTCCTTGTCATTGCATGCAGCGTCCACCGGGGACGCCGACACAAAAGGGATGA
>JAAYZO010000902.1 GCA_012514865.1 Lentisphaerota bacterium
CAGGTGGCCCTCTCGGCCATCGGCAACGACGCCTTCCAGGAGGCCGACACCATCGGCATCACCCGCGCGGTGACCAAGCACAACACCCTGGTGCGCTCGGCCGGCGACATTCCCGCCGTGATCGCCGAGGCTTTCCACATCGCCACCACCGGCAAGCCCGGGCCGGTGCTGATCGACATTCCCAAGGACGTGCAACACCAGCTCGCCGAGGCGCGCGCGCCCGCCGCCGTCTCCCTGCGCAGCTACACGCCGCGCGTGGCGCCGGCACAGGAATCTGTCGCGGCGCTCGCCGGCGCCATCAACGGCGCCGCCCGGCCGCTGCTCTACGTGGGCGGAGGCGCCATCGCCGCGAACGCCTGCGAGCAGCTCGGCCGGCTCGCCCGCAAGGCGAGCATCCCCGTCACCACCACCCTCATGGGACTGGGCGCGTTCCCCGAGGACGACCCGCTCGCCCTGCGGATGCTGGGAATGCACGGCACCGCCGCCGCCAACCTCGCGGTGAGCCGCTGCGACCTCCTGATTTCGCTCGGCGCGCGCTTCGACGACCGCGTGACCGGCAAGGTCGCGGAGTTCGCGCCGCGCGCCGCCATCGCCCATATCGACATCGACCCCTCGGCCATCGGCAAGAGCGTCCGCGTGGACTACCCGGTCCTGGGCGACGCCCGCGAAGCCGTCGAAAGCCTCCTGCCGCTGGTCCGGGAAGCGACGCACGGCGCCTGGATCGCCGAGCTGGACGCGCTCAAGGCGAAGTATCCGCTGCGCTACCCCGCCAGCGACACGGTGATCCAGCCGCAGTTCGTGCTGGAACAGATCGACCGCATCTGCGCCGGCAAGGCGGTCATCGTGACCGACGTGGGACAGCACCAGATGTGGGCGACGCAGTTCATCCGCTACCGCACCCCCCGCTCGTTCATCTCGTCCGGCGGCCTGGGAACGATGGGATTCGGCCTGCCCGCCGCGATCGGCGCCCAGCTGGCGCGGCCAGGCGCGCTGGTGGTGGCGATCACCGGCGACGGCGGCATCCAGATGAACGCCCAGGAGCTGGTGGTGGCCGTGGAGCACAACATCCCCGTCAAGGTGGTCATCCTGAACAACGGCCACCTCGGCATGGTGCGGCAGTGGCAGCAGATGTTCTACGGCAAGCGCTACTCGGCCGTGGTGCTGGGCCAGGCGCGGCGTCCCGCGAACGAGCGGATCACCGCGCAGGCGCCGGTCTACCGCCCCGACTTCGTCAAGCTGGCCGAGGCCCACGGCATGAGCGCCGTCCGCATCGGCAGGCCCGCCGACGTGGCGCCGACGCTCGAGCGCGTCTTCGCCGATCCCCGCCCGTGGCTGGTCGAGTGCCTGGTGGAGCCCGAGGCCAACGTGCTGCCGATGGTGCCGCCCGGCTCGTCGGTGTCCGACATGATCGTGGACTGAACCGGACAATCAACGCAAAGGAGCAGGCGATGGAACACATCATTACCGCACTCGTCGAGAACAAGCCCGGCGTGCTGGCCCGCATCGTGGGCCTCATCTCCGGCCGCGGCTACAACATCGAAACGCTGAACGTGGGGCCGACGCAGGACCCCGCGGTGTCGAAGATGACGCTGGTCGTCCCCGGCGACGACCATGTGCTGGAGCAGGTGACGCTGCAGGTGGGCAAGCTGATCGATGTGATCGGCGTGACCGATGTCACCGGCAAGCGCCACATCGACCGCGAACTCATCCTCGTGGAAATTGCCATCGACTCGGTCGCGCGGCGCGCCGAGATCCTTGACCTCGCCACCCTTTTCAAGGCCGCCGTCGCCGGCGTGAGTCAGCGCTCGGTGACGCTGCAGATGGTCGGCTCGACC
>JAAYZO010000903.1 GCA_012514865.1 Lentisphaerota bacterium
AAACGCTCACCGGCCTGCCGGGCCTCCAGGCGGCCGCCCTCGAGACGGCCCTCGATCGGCAGCCGCCAGATGGCGTTGGCCTGGTAGTCGCCCGCCACACGGCAGGTCAGGCGGTCCACAACCACGAAGAAGCCGGCCTTGTCCCAGAGGATATGGCGCGCCCATGACAGGCCGTTCGCCGGCGACTCGGTGCGGGTGGCGCCGAAGCTCGGCAGGTCGGCGCAGTCGGTGAGCCGCGCCAGGGCCGCCGGCTGGTCGGCACGGCCGTCGCGGGCCACGAAGATGCCGTTGTGGTCATACATCGTCTTCAGGTCGTAGGCCGCATCCATCAGCCAGACCTGGCCGCGCGCGCTGACCCGCACGATGGCATTGCAGTCGTCCTGGCCGTGCCCCATGCCGCCGAGGCCATCGAGGAGCAGGTACGGGCTCTCCGGGCGGGCGTCGGCGCGGAAGGCGATCTTGTCGAAGGCGCTGCCCCAGGGCACCGCCCGCCACTCGGGCAGGCGTTTCCGCCCGGCCTGGTGCAGGTAGATCGCGCGGCTCAGGGGCACGCGCTGCACGCCATAGAGGTCCACCGGTTCCCGCGGCGGCTCGTCGAGGCGCAGATGCCCCGAACGGCGGTTGAGGAACTGGCTGATCCAGTGGTGCCGGCCGTCGCCGTAGACGCGCGTGCTGTAGGTCATGAGGTAATGCGCGTAGTTGCTGAAGCCGGTGAGGCCGCTGCCGGTGTCGCCGAACTTGGCGGCGTTGCCCATGTTGTCGGCGGTGGCGAAGAGGATATCGGCCAGAAGCCGCATGTTGCCATTCCAGAAGAGGTCGTAGTCCGGCCGCCAGAGGGCGTAGCGGACCATGTGCTCGTTGGTCCACCACTGGTAGCCATTGGCGTCGCAGCCGGAACGGTAGGAGGCATCCTGGGCGTTGAACAGCAGGTCGGCGTTGGCCACCCAGGTCGCGGCCCGCGCCGCGTCCGCGGGGGCCATCCGGCAGCGCCGGCCGAGGTAGAGCCCGAGGCGGAGGTAGCCGAGGTTGCCGTTGCTGATGTGGTTCGTCGTCGCGCACAGGGTCTCGATCTGGATCGGGGCGTTGTTGTTCCAGTACTTGCCCTCGAACAGACAGCCGACGAAGAAGAGGAAGCGCGCCGTCGCCGCGCGGTCCTCGGCGCTGAGCCGCGGGTCGGCCTCCATGATCTCCCAGGCATTCACCAGGTCCTTCAACTGGAACTCGAGATGGCGCATCGGCTCGATGGCATCGCCCAGGCGCCGGACCGCGTCCACGGCGGCGAGGAATCGCGTGATCGCGTCGCCGTCGCCGGTGGCGAGGTACTCCTGCCCGGCCTTGGTCGCCAGCGACAGGACCGTGCCCGGAAAGAACGCGATGGGCTGATCGGTGTAGACCAGCGACGCATGGAACTCGTCCCAGGCCGTCTTGCTGAAGGCCCGCGCGGCATACAGCGGCGTGCCGTCGGCCTTGCTGCCGCTCTGGAAACGCCACCCCCACGGCAGCACCCGGCGGTCATCCTGCGCTGAGACCGCCTGCGCGAACTGCCGCGACGCCTCCAGCGTCCCGGCGGCGTCGGAGCCCGCCACGATGACGACATTGCAGCCGGTGCCCCAGGGGTCGACCACGGTGCGCACGATCCAGCCGCCCGCACCCGGGTAGGCCATGTCCTCCTTGGCCCAGCCGAGGTTGTACAGGTGCATGGTCACGGCGTTGTCCAAGGCGTTGCCAATGAGCACCAGCGAGCGCTCTCTCAGCTCGGGACGGATGTCCATGGCGAGATCGAGCGCCTGGCGATGGTCCACAAGCGGGGCCTCGGCGCCGATGGCCTCGGCCACCTGCACTGCTGCCGGAAGCAGCGCCGCGTCGTCGCGCGCCACAACCACCGTCGCCACCGCCACGCCGCCGCGCTGGAGCACAGTGTCGCGCTCGAAGGGCTTCACCTCCAACGGCGCCGCCGCTGCAGCCGCGGCCGCCAGGAGGACCACGCCGGCCAGGGCCAGACAGCCGCGCGCACTGCCGCACCGGGAAGCGCCGCGCCGCGGCGCAGGCGTCGTCGGGATGGTCGTGTCAGTCTGCATACCAGCCCTCCACCATCGTCACGCGCTCGACCTCGAGACGGCTGCCGCCGTAGGCCTTCAAGAGGATCCGGGCCCGCGTCAGTTCGCGGTCGGCCAGGAAGGTGAGGCTGCCCTCACGCCAGTCGCTCGACGCCGGCAGCGCCGCGCGCAGGTCGTCGACCTCGACCAGGCCCGCCGGGCGCTCTCCGTCTTGCCACTGCACCCCGGCGCTGAGCATGCCGTCGCCCTGGCTGCGGTAACGCACCAGCAGGGTGTAGCGCGCGCCGGCCTTGAGGCGGATCGGCTCGCTGCGGCGACTGACGAACTCCGCCTTGCCCAGGCCATTGCCGTCGAGCGCGACCACGCCGGCGCCGAAGGCCCCGCGCACCCGGTCCGCTGCAGCGCCGAGCCTGCCGAGGTCCGCCAGAGTACCGTCGCGCGCCGGACGAACCGCCTCCGCGGCGGTCAGAAGCCCACACCACAGCACCGCCGGCACCGCCAGCAGCCGCAAGAAGGATGTCGTCAATCGCATCGTCGATCCCCTGTCAGAACCACACCGACCGGCCGCACGCCGAAACAGGCCGCGTTGCCGGGGCCGGGAACGTACCGCGCCAGCGCGTGAGAGACAACCCGGTCGCGGCGCCGCGGTGAACCTGCTCGGCGCGCAGCCCCAGATCGGACGACCGGCAAGTGGGGCCGCGGCGCCGGCCGTGGCCCAGGTTCACCGCCGGCGCGGTGAACCTACGTGGCCGCATCCCCAGCCCGCCTTGCGGGCGGGCGGGGACGGGGGTACTGTCTTCGGCGCCGGCGGTGACAGGCCGCCGGCATGGAGGACGCCATGCGCGCAGGATTCTACGCCGCGGACATCACGCCACCGATCGGGGCCATGCGGGCCGGGAGCTACAGCCCGATCTTCATCCAGGGCATTGCCGGGCCGATGAAGGTCCGCGCCGCCGTCCTGGAGTCAGGCGACCGCCGTGTGGCGGTCGTGGGTGTGGACTGCTGTCTGCTGCACCGCCACCTGGTCGAGGCGGCCCTGGTGCACCTCGAGAACCACGGCGGCCCGGCCTTGGATGACGTCATCATCTCGGCTTCGCACACCCACTCGGGCGCGGCGGTGTCGGGCTTCGCGGGGACAGGCGTCTATGCGCAGATGGCCCCGGAGGTACGCGATCTCCTCAAGGACTCGGCGGTGCCGGATCCGTGGTACACCGACTGGGTGGCGCGGCAACTGGCGACGGCCATCCTCATGGCGGCGAAGCGCCTCGAGCCGGCGCAGATCAACACCGGCGTCGGCACCGAGAGCGGCATGGTCTTCCAGCGCCGCTTCATCTGCAAGGACGGCCGCGCCTACTCGCACCCCGGCAAGATGAACCCGGACATCGTCGCCCCGGCCGGGCCGGTCGATCCGGCCGTCGGCGTCATCGGCGCCTGGCGCGAGGACGGCTCCCTCATCGGCGCGATCGTCAACTTCGCCTGCCATGGCACCACCTACAGCGGCTCGATGGCGCATGCGGACTGGTACCACTTCGTCGAGGAGACCCTGCAGAAGCTCTTCGGCGCCGAGGCCGGCGTGGTCATCACCAACGGCCCCTGCGGCGATGTCACTCAGGTGAACAACCAGAGCCTCAGCCGCGACTTCGGCGTGGACGTCACCCGCCGCCTCGGCCTGCGCGTCGGCGCCGAAGCCGCGAAGGTCCTCATCTCAGCGCCCCGGCAGGCCGCGCCGACCCTGGCCAGCACCTCGTGCATCCTGCCGATACCCCGGCGGGTGCCGACGCCGGCCTCGCTGGTGAAGGCCTGGGAGGTCGTCCGGGCCAAGGCCGACAACCCGACACACCCCGACGCGGTCTTCGCCCGCGAGCGGCTCTTCGCCGGCGAGGTGGCGCGCATCGAGCCGGAGAAGCAGGTCCACCTGACCGCCATCCAGGTCGGCGACGCGGTACTGCTGTCGACGGCAGCGGAGTACTTCACCTCGCTCGGGCTGCGCATCAAGCAGTCGTCGCCCTTCCCGCACACCATGGTGGTCGAGCTGGCCAACGACAGCATCGGCTA
>JAAYZO010000904.1 GCA_012514865.1 Lentisphaerota bacterium
GGTGGCGGCCGCCGGAAGCAGGTCGGCACTCGTGGCCAGACGCCAGGAGTCACCGCCGTCGTCGGACATCAGCAGGCAGTGGCTCTGCGTCAGGAAGCTGCCCTCGGGGGGACGGGTCGGCCACTTGCGCAGAAAGGACGGCACCTCGTCGGAGCGCTTGGTGTCGGCACGGCAGACGTAGTTAAGGAAGAGCCGGCCGCGGCCGTCAAGGGTCAGCTTGTGGTACCAGACGTGGTAGTTGCCCTTGAACGGAATGACCAGATCGCGGTTGGCCTCCCAGGGCTGGCCCTGCTTCTTGCGCAGGTAGGCGAGTTTGAAGGTATAGCTGTCGCCGGCCCAGCGGCCCACGACGTGGAGGGTATCGGCCGGATCGCAGACCAGACCGACGTAGGTGTAGCTGCCCTCGGCGGCGCGGCGCTTCGGGGTGCCGATGCGGACCGGCTCGCTCCAGCCATCCTCGATGGAGCCGGGCTGCAGCGAGTGCGTGTAGAGGAAGGGCTCGTGGTGGGCGCCGAGGACGGCGTGGAGGGTCCCCTGGCTGTCGGCGGCGATGACCGGGAGGTTGTGCGCGTCCGGCGGGCCGTGCCCGCCCAGGCCCAGCAGCACCGGCGCGCTCAGACGGTGCGTCGTCAGGTCGTAGCTGACGATGTACTGCGGCGTGCCGGCCTTCTCCTTGCCCGGCAGCGGCGTGCGGCCCGGGAAGGCCACGATGACGCGATCGCCGAGGGTGATCACCGAGTTGCCGCCGCCGGAGTGGTTGCTGACCAGCAGCGAGTCCTCGCTGATGACCTTCGAGCGCGAGACGTCCAGGGTGCCGTCGGGGCGCTTCTCGGGCAGCACGAGCTGGAGGACGCCGCGCATGCCGCTGTCGTGGATGAGCAGCGCCGGCGGGCGTGTCAGGCGGGTGTGCCCGTCGCGGCGTTCCAGGCGCGAGTAGCCCAGGCCGACCGTGTAGGCCTTCCAGGTGCGGCAGCGGTCGCGCGAATGCAGCAGGAAGATGCGTCCGATCGAGGAGCGCGTTGCATTGACCGTGGTGTACGCATCGCCGGCGTCGTCAAAGACGACATGCTCGTCGGCGAAGTAGCCCTGCATGAACTTCCCGTCCCAGGACGGAAAAAGCGTCGCCGGTGCGGCGGTGAAGGGCAGGCGCAGCCACTGGCCGGCGTCGTCCGGGGTCTGGATGACGTCTTCCCAGCGCAGGTAGGGGCGCCCCTGGCCGTCGAAGCAGGCGATGCCGGGGGTGAAGGCAGGGCGGTAGCCGAAGAGGGCTTCCTCGAAACGCCACCACGCCTGGTGCTGTATGGGCGCCGGGACGGGGCCGCGGGTCAGCAGTTCGGCGGCACCGAGGCCGCTCAGGACGGCACAGGCTGCCAGACAGGCGAGGGTATGTCGGGGGGTCATCATGGCGTCCTTGGTTCCAGGCCTGGCCCGCGGCAGGCGTTATCGTTGTCGCGGCCATGCAGTGAGGCGCCCTGCATGGCCCTGCGTCGCGAGGCGGCTGAGGCACAACGTAGCGCCAGAACCGCCGCCTCGCGCCGGCGCTCGGATGCGTCGGTCGCGCCGGCCGAGCGCGACCGCGGGCGCCTCTGCAGAGCCGCCGTGCCCCAGGCGATGCTGCCGCGGTGGCATTGACAGGGCGCCATAGTCCGTGCATACTTCTGGCGACGCCCGTACGAGGTCACTCCCGGGATCTGAGATCATCATGTTCACGGTCTTCTGGCAGGACGACGAGGGCGCCCACCAGGCGCGTCTGGGGGCGTCGATGACCAGCATCGGCCGCGCTCCGGAGGCGACCCTGCGGCTTGCCGACCGAAGCGTATCGCGTCGTCACGCCGTCCTGTGTGAGGAGTCCGGTCAGTGGGTTCTGCGGGACCTTGACAGCCAGAATGGCCTGTGCGTCGAGGGCCGGGCCGTGCGCGAGCATGTGGTGCGAGACGGCGACACGGTCGTTCTCGGCGATGTCAGCCTGCGGTTCGTGCAGGCTGTCAAGGACTCGATCTACCTCAACGAGACCGCGAACAGCCCCACGGCGTCCTACCAGCCGGAGCTGTCTCCGGGGAGCATCATCCTGCCGGCGGCAGCGGTGGCGGGACGGGGCGGCTCGCCATCGTCGATGCCGTCACGCGGGGCCTTCGCCAGTGAGATGGCCGGGGCACTGGGCAGCCTGACGGCGGTGGCGAAAGACCTCATCGAGGCCGACTCGGTCGAGAGGCTCTTCGACCGCATCCTCTCCCTCATCCTGGAGCACACGCCCGCCGAGAATGTCTTTCTGCTGCTTCATGAACCCGAAATCAACCAGCTCGTGCCCAAGGCGATGCGCAGCCGCGACGGCGGCCAGCCGGCCTCGGCGATCAGCCGTGACATTGCCCTGCGGGTCTTCGCGCAGCGCGAGTCGATCCTGACGCTGGATGCGCTCGACGACCCGCGTTTCCAGAGCGAGAGCATCATCAGTCAGAACATCCGCTCGGTCATGTGCGTGCCGCTGCTCACCCGCGACAGCACGCTGGGCGTCGTCTTCGTGGATTCCACCACCCGGCGGGTGGCGCTCTACGAGCACCATCTGCACTTCCTGACCCTCATCGGGAACATCGCGGCGGTGGCGATCGAGCAGGCGCGTCTGCGCCAGAAGGTGGAGCGCGAGCATGCCATCCGCGAGCGCCTGACGCGCTACCAGTCCCCGAATCTGGTGGAGCGCCTCCTGGCCGAATCCGGCCCGGGCCTGGCGCTGGCGCCGATGGAGCGCTCGGTGTCGGTCCTCTTCGCCGATATCGTCAGTTTCTCGACGCGGGCCGAGCGCATGGTGCCCTCGGAGGTGGCCCTGCTGCTGAACAGCGTCTTCTCGGAGCTGGTCGATACTATCTTCGCGCATGACGGCACCCTCGACAAGTTCCTCGGCGACGGCATCATGGCCGTCTTCGGGGCTCCGAATGACCTCCCCGACCACGCCCGGCGGGCGGTGTCCTGTGCGCTGGCCATGCAGCGCCTCCTGGCGGCACGCAACGCGCGGCGCCAGGACGCCGAGCCGATCCGTCTGCGCATCGGCATCAACAGCGGCGCCGCGGTGGCCGGCGATATCGGCTCCGACCGCCGTGTCGAGTACACTGTCATCGGCAACACCGTGAATGTCGCTGCGCGCCTGCAGGCCTTCGTGGCTCAGCCCGGCGATGTGGTCATCGGACCGGCCACCCGGGAGGCCCTCGGCGACAGTCCCCCGACGGAAGCCCTCGGCCCCCAGACGCTCAAGGGCATTCGTGAGGCGGTGCTCGCCTTCCGCGTCCTCGGCGGTGCGTCTGACCCAGGCAACGCTGCCGTGCCGCCACCGGATCAGCGTGATGCCGATCCGGCAGCGAGACCGTGACCGCGGCCGCGGCGCTGCTGGGGCCTCTGCGGCCGTGGGTGTTGCGGTCCGCGCGTGACGCCGGAGTGCTCCCTTTCCCCCTGCCGGGACGCTCGAAAAACCGACGTTGAGCCAGCCCTCTTCCCTCCTGTCCAAGGCCTTGCATACCTCTGGGGTTCAGGGTATCTGTACCATGTCCTTCGCGGCAGGTGCGGTTGCTTTGCGAAAGGCCTCCGATGCTGTTCGTCTTCGAGTGTCCGACCTGCGGGGCGCGAATCGAGGACGACGCCAGTGTGGGCGGCCGACGGGCGCATTGCCCGCAGTGCCAGGGCATGGTGGCGGTGCCGGAGTCGCGCGTCAGTTGCGGGACCACCCTGGGCGGCTTCCGCCTTGAGCGCCGTCTGGGCAAGGGTGGCATGGGCGAGGTCTTCCTCGCGACGCAGCTTTCGGTGGACCGCCAGGTCGCGGTGAAAGTCCTGCCGCCGAGCTTTGCCGCCGACCGTGAGGCGGTGGCGCGTTTTCTGCACGAAGGCCGCCTGGCGGCCCGCCTGGACCACGCCACCATCGTGACCGTCTACGAGGCCGGCGAGGACGGTGGCAACTACTACCTGGCGATGGCCTACGTCGAGGGCGAGTCGCTCGACCAGCGTCTCAAGCGCGATGGAGCCCTGCCGGAGCGCGAGGCCCTTGCCATCGTCCGGGCCATCGCCGAGGCGCTGTGCTATGCCTGGGATGAGTTCCAGCTCCTGCGCCGCGCGACCGCTACCCCGGCTGGCGCGAGTTGGTCGCCGACATCGACCAGGTGCTGGCAGGCACGGCGCCGACAGCGCCAGCGCCCGCGGGCGCCGGTGGCTCGGGTATGACGCGCACGGCCGAGCTGGCCCGGCAGGCCCAGGCAGCCCTGGCCCGCCAGCACCAGGCCGAAGCGCCGTCGCGGTCCGGCACCGCCTCCCGCAGCGGCACCGCCTCCCGCAGCGCCGCGGTCGCACTCCTGCTGGCCCTCGCCGGCGCCCTCGCCCGGCGAGGCCGCGGCGACGAGAGGGCCGTGCTGCCGGCGCCGCCAGCCGCCGCCCCGGCCGAGGACCTGGGCGGAGGGCAGGCGGGGCAGACGGGGCAGGCCAGTCAGACCGGTCCGACGGGTCCGACCAGTCAGACGGCAGGCCGGGTACTCGCGCTGGCTGTGCCGCCCGTGGCCGATCTCAGTCCTCTCGCCGGAGCACCGCTCGTGGGGCTGAGCCTGGGGTGGGATCCCCTCTACCCGAACGACGTCAAGGACTTCAGCGCGCTCCGCGGCATGCCGCTGAAGCTCCTGGCGGTCCCGACCTGTGCGGCGGTGACGGACATCACGCCGATTCTGGGATGTCCAGACCTCGAGGCCCTCTGGACGCCCACCCATCTGCCGGTGTCGATGCCCGACCTCACCGCCACGCTGAAGCGGCTGGTCCATGTCAATGCGCGGGGCGGTGCCTGGGAGCAGGCGACCGCGTATCGCCGCGGAGTGCGTTCCGGCTGCCGCGAGGTTGCCGCGGAACAGGCGCTACAGCCAGATACCCGGCGCCCGGGGAGCGCCGGGTATGGCAAGACGAGGCATCGCTCGCCATCGGTGTGGAGCGCGAGTGTCCACAGACGCGAATGCGTCCACGAGCCGCAACGACATCGACAGCACAACGACGCGATGTCTCATACGAGCGCAGTCACCGGCGCAGGACGCCAGGTATAGCAGAGCGAAACATCGCGGACGGCGCCTTCCCGGTCAGAGTGCCGGCTTGAGCCGGGAGCGTGCCGTGTGCGTTTAGCGCGGCTGCGTGAAACGGGTTAGA
>JAAYZO010000120.1 GCA_012514865.1 Lentisphaerota bacterium
AACGCAGGGCACGGGAGCCTTCAGACTGAGGAGCAGGGAAGGCAAGAGAACAGAAAAGCAGCGCAGCACCTTGACGGCCCACATAGAAGGGCGAGTGTCCACAGACGCGAACGCGTCCACGAGCCGCGCCGCACCGCCTACTTGCGGGCAGCGCGATCCTGCAGTTTGGCGGCCTCTTTCGGGTCGCCGATGTGCAGGGTGTTGTACGCCTGCTCGCTGCTGGTGAAGGCCGGGCCGCATTCCGGGTGACCGTGCCAGCACTCCTGCGAGACCATCGGGTTGGGCCGCCCCACGGCCTTCTCGCGCTGGGCGATAAAGGCCTCCATGCGCGCCCGCAGCATCGCCACGACGCCCGGCTCCTTCTCGGCGAGGTTGTGCAGCTCCTGGGGGTCGTGGAAGAGGTCGTAGAGCTCGACCTTCGGCTTGAAGTGGAAATCCGGCTCGAGGGCCTCGAAGAACTTCCACTGCGGCGTGCGCCAGCCGTGCTTGCGCATCCAGGTGCACTCGGTGAGGTAGAACTCGGTGTCGAGGTGCTCGGCCTCGCCGCGCACCAGGGTCATCAGCGAGCGCCCGTCGAAGGGCACCCCGGCGTCGATCTCCATCAGCTCCATCAGGGTCGGGACCAGGTCCTTGTGCTGGTTGTAACCGGCAATACGGCGGCCGGCCGGGATCTTCGCCGGCCAGCGCAGGATGCAGGGCACGCGCAGGGTGTTGTCGTAGATGCCGTGGTGGTCGAAGAAGCAGTCGTGGTCGTAGAGGGTCTCGCCGTGGTCGCTGTTGATGACCACGATGGTGTCATCGAGGATACCGAGGCCCTCGAGGGTGGTGAAGATGCGCGAAATGCAGGCGTCCATGTAGGCGACGGCGCCGTCGTAGAGGCTGATGACGTAGTCCTTGTCGGTGACCAGGCCCGGACCCGGCAGCCAGGACAGGAAGTAGTCACGGAAGGGCACAAAGTCGTACACCGGCTCCATGCTGGTGTTCTTCGGGTCGCGCTCGTTGCCGTGGTAGAAGATGCGGTCGAACGGCGCCGGCGGCAGGTAGGGCGTGTGCGGGTCCATGTGCCGCAGGAAGAGGAAGAACGGCTCCTTGGCACCCGCCAGGCGCTCGAGTTCCGGGAGGGCCGTGTCGTTGAGGCACTCGGCCTTGTGGCTGCGGCCGTCGGGGCCGGCGCCCCAGCCGCTGAAGTTCAGGTAGGTCTGGAAGCCGCGGGCGGCGGCATTGCCGGTGAAGCCGATGCAGGTGGTGTTGTAGCCCTGCTCGCCGAGGATGGTCGCCAGGGTCTTGGTCTCTTCGGGGAACTGGCCCTTGTGGCGCAGGGCGACGCAGTTGGTGCCGAAGCAGTCGCGGCCGGTGAGCATGCTGCCGTAGCCGGGGGTGGTCGGCACGTGGGGCGAGAAGGTATTTTCGAAGAGGGTTCCGCCGCGGGCGAAGCGGTCGATGTGGGGCGTCGTGAGCCGCGAGTACCCGTAGCAGCTCATGTGGGTCGACACCAGGGAGTCGATGCCGATCAGCAGGACATTCGGGCGTTTGGCGGTCTTCTTGCGTGGTGCCATGGTGGTGTCCTTCCTGAGTGCGTGATGCCTCGCGCGCGGCCCATCGGGCCGGCGCGGCAGGCTCATCAGATGCGGTCGATGCCGGGGTCATCCAGGGCCACCCGTCGGCCCTCGCGGTTGGAGAGGTGCCCGGCCAGGGTCATGCGCAGCGAGATGCGGCCATCCTCGGCACTGGCGATCGCCGGGCGCTGTCCGAGGAGGAACTCGGCCAGGGGCAGCGCCAGGCCGGCGAGGCGTTCGCCCTGGCTGGTCGGGCTCGGGATCGTGCTGAGCGTCCAGTCGCGCTGGTCGAGGTGGTACCACTTCAGACCGCAGGCGCCGGCCGGACGCGGCGCGGCGGCGCTGGGGGCGTCGCCGTAGCTCTGCAGGATGGTGCCCTTCTCGCAGATGATCTCCGTGGTCGCCTCGGCGGCCAGGCAGGTGAACGAGCACGTGACCTCGGCCACCGGCCCGCCGTCAGCATAGCGGTAGATGGCGATGCCGTTGTCCATCGGCATCTTCGGGTGGTACAGCGAGGCAATCTCGGCGGTGACCGACGCGGGCACACCCAGCAGCCAGTGCAGGAAGTCCACCGCGTGCGCGGCGTCGTCGGCCCAGATGTCGCGGTTGTCGCCGGGGCGGACGTGCCAACTGTCGAGGAACCAGTCGCCCCAGGTCGGGACGCTCAGGCCATGACGGCGGCGGACCATGTACACACGGCCAAAACGGCCGCTGTCCACGAGGTCCTTCATCTGCACATTCTGCGGGTCGACGCGCATCTGCCAGGCCAGGGTGAACGCCACCCCGCTGCGGCGGACCGCCGCGACGATGCGGTCGGCCTCGCCCATGGTCAGGGCCATGGGCTTCTGCAGGACCACGGCCTTGCCGGCGGCCGCCGCCAGCTCGACCAGGTCGGCGTGCCGTGAGGTCTCGGCGCCGATGACGACCGCCTGCACGCCCGGGTCAGCCACCAGGGCCGCGGCCGTGGCGTGCTGCCGCAGACCCGCCGGCGCCGCGTTCTTCTCCAGACGCGCCGCGTCGTGGTCCCAGCCGGCCACCACCGCGACGCCGTACTCAGGGTGCGCGCGCCACTGCGCCAGGTACGACCCGACGTGACCATGCGCAAATCCGAGGATCCCGATTCCCAGGGCCATCGTACGCCTCCGTCTCGGACGGCAGAACCACTCAGCCTGGATGATTCACGAAGCCCGTCGCGCCGTGAATCATCCACGTGCGCCGCACTATACCGCGGCGCACGTTTCGACGCGCGTCACTCCACGCCGCGTGACGGGGTCAGGTCAGCGGCCGCCGCAGGCCTTCAGACAGGCATTGAGGAACCCGTAGCTCTCGGCCGCGATCATCGCCTGCGCCGTCAGGTCGTAGTCGAGAGCGCCGATGACCTCGAGGTTGACCGGGCCGTCGTAGCCGGCTTCGACCAGCACCCGGCAGTACCCCGCCAGGTCGATATCGCCGCGGCCGCAGGCCTGCTCCTCGGGCGTGCCCGGACGCGGCCCCAAGCCGACGCAGTCGCGGATGTGCACATGGCGCACCCGCGACACCACCGCCTTGAGGGCCTCCTTCGGCACCTCGCCGCTGCGGTGGATGTGGCTCGGGTCCATGTCGATCCCGAAAGCCGGCGCGGACACCCGCCGCATGATCTCCAGGGTCGTCGGGGTGTTGAAGACCCCCGTGTTGACATGCGCCTTCATGCACAGCGTCACGCCAAACTCGGCCGCCTTGGCCGCCATGCGCTCCAGATGCGCGGCCAGCCGCACGAGGTCCTCCGGGCAGTCGGGCTTGGTGCCGCCGGGCCCGACATTGACGACCGGAATGCCGATCGCGGCGCAGGCCTCGTAGGCCAGCATCAGGCGGTCCTCGGCGGTGGTCGCGACCTCGACCGCGCTCAGCGGCAGAGCCAGATCCGCCGCGATCGCCTTGATCTCCGCGGCGTGGTTGCGCCAGTCATCCAGCGGCAGGTGGTTGGCCATGCTGCCCAAGGCCGAAATCTCGGCCGCGTCGTAGCCGGCGCGCTTGATGTGCGCCATGGCCGTGCGGAAGTCGTGCTTGCCAAACAGCACCGTGTTGACGCCCAGCGTGATCATCTCAGACCCTCCACATCACCGCCCGCCACGCGCTCAGGATGGCCGGGGGGCCATCCCGTAGACGCGCAGGCAGGCATTCAGGTAGCCATAGCTCTCCGCGGCAATCAGGGCCGCACGGCCGACCGCCTCACTGCTCGCGCGGGTTGTGCCGCAGGATCGGCAGCGGATTCGGCCGCACCAGCACGCCGCCCTCCTCGAAGGACTCGATCGCCGCGAAGGTGTACTCCAGCGTCGCCAGGGCGTCGCGGCCGTTGGCACGCAGGAGGTGCTTCGGGACCCGGTTGGTCACATCCTCGAGGAAGGCATGGATGCGGTTCGGGAAGGTCGCCCCGAAGTCCTTGATGCCGGTGTCGTGCACGGTCGGCTCCGGGACCTGACCCAGACCCAGCTTCTCGGGCTTGGCACCGGGCGTCCCGGGGGCCGGCCAGAAGGTGCACTTCTCGACGCAGTTCTCGATGCAGAAGGTCCCCTGCGAG
Source organism: Lentisphaerota bacterium (assembly GCA_012514865.1). Taxonomy (GTDB): domain Bacteria; phylum Verrucomicrobiota; class Lentisphaeria; order Oligosphaerales; family JAFGRS01; genus JAGVUW01. The sequence continues at coordinate 4,114 of JAAYZO010000120.1, forward strand.
CCGCCGACCTCGACGCTCCACCAGCCGCCCAGGCCCATGGTCGCATCGCCGCGCTGGCTGAAGAGGTACCCGACCGCGCCGCTCTGGAAGCGCATGTGGATGCTGTTCAGGGCCACCATCGGATCGGCCGCCGCCACGCGGAAACTCGGCCGGCCCATGAACGCCTGGATGTGCGTGATGTCGCCGCAGAAGTAGCGCATGATGCTGAACGGATGCGCCAGGAAGGCCTTCACATGGAAGTACGGGAAGCCGGCCACATTGGCGCCGCCGCCCTTGGCGTAGGTCGCCGCGCCGCCGACGAAGCCCATGCGGTGCAGGCAGTACATCTGCTCGCCGATCCTGCCCTCGTCGATGTACTGGCGTGCCTGCCGCGCCGGCTCGGTGAAGTAGTGGTTCAGGTTGCAGCCCAGGTAGAGGTCCTTCTCCTGCGCGTAGGCGACCATCTCGCGGGCGTCTTCGATGTCGTTGCTGATCGGCTTCTCGACCAGGACATGCCGGCCGGCATCGAGGGCCTCCATCACCGGCTCGTAGTGCCAGCCGCCGTTCTCCGGACCGCCGGTGGTGACGTCGACAATGTCGAGGTCCTCGTTGGCCAGCATGTCCTTCAGGCTGTAATACGCCTTGACGCCATGCTTCTTGGCCACCTCGTCGGCCCGCGCCTTGACCACGTCGCAGACCGCCACGAGGTCCGCCAGCGGGTCATTCATGTGACATTGCGCGTGCGTCTGACCAATACCCCTCATCCCTACCACGCCGACTCTCAGTGCCATCGTCGATACTCCTCTGTCCACCGGACTCCGGCGGTCTCAGTCAGCCAGAGCGGCCAGGCTGGGCGCCTCGCGGGATAGTCTAGCGGGACAAAACCCGAATGCCATCGCCGCGCCGCGCGCCCCTATGGCTGTCCCGAAGTCCGGTTCCGGCACCCCTCCAGGGTGTGTGGTTCGTGGGTTCGCGTTTCCGGGGGTCGTGCTCTCGCGCGACCCCCGGCTGCGATCCGGCACTCCTTCAGCGCCCGCGGGGCGCCTGCCGGCCCCGATCATGTCACCATGGACATCGCGGCCGATTTTCACAGGAGGGTGGCCGAGTGAGCGCTGACGCGACCTTCGATCAGCCCCGCCGCTTGCATTTCCGGCGGCCGGGCTGACCTTGGAGCGTCCGGCCATGCGCGACTCGCGCGGTGCCGGCGGGATCGCGAGGAACCCGAGGAGGCTGAACCCATGTGGCGCGCCGTGTCTCTGGCCGGGTGGGTGCTGCTGGTGACGGCGACGTGGGCCGCCGAGGGCGAGGCGGTGGCCTTCGACACGGCGGCCGACCTGGCGGGCTGGCAGGCCGAGTCCGGAGACTGGGCGGTCCAGGACGGCGCCCTGCTCCAGAGTGACGCGGGGTCGTCGCGCAGCGTCCTGTGGCGGCCGGAACGGGCGTGGTCTGCCCTCGACCTCAGTGTCGAGTTCTTCATCCACCCGGTGGGAGAGGGCGTCCGCGCCCCGGGCGTCATCGTCCACGCCGTCGACCAGGAGACCTACTACTACCTGCACTTCGACCTGAAGAACTCCCAGGTGGTCTGGGTGCGTTCGGCGCCCGGCCGGGAATGGACCGACGCCCGGCGTCACAAGGTGCGCGGCCTCAGGGCCGGCGCCTGGCAGACCGCCCGCGTGGCCTGTCGTGACGGCGAGCATCGGGTCTTCCTGGATGGCGATCTCCTGTTCACCGAGAAGGACGACACTCTGAAGGGCGGCGTGGTCGGCCTGCGCGCCGGCCAGGGTCGCATCGCCTTCCGCAATCTGCGTGTGGAGGGCGAGCCCCTCGTCCTGCCGACGCCGTTCCGCGTCCAGGTCGCGCCGTTCCATGTGGTCTGCAGCGACGCCGGGGCCGGCGCCTACGAGGCCTTCCCCGACCTCTGCCGCACGAGCGCCGGCGAGCTTCTCTGTGTCTTCTACGCGGGCTACGGCCATGTGAGCGTGCCCCGTCCCGGCCTCCCCAACGGTGCCCGCATCGCCCTCTGCCGGTCCACCGACGACGGCCGGACCTGGTCGCCAGCCGAGACGGTGGTCGACACCCCCATCGACGACCGCGACAGCTCGATCACGCCGCTCGCCAACGGCGATCTCCTGGTGGCCTACATGAGCTACGACCCGCAGCGCAAGCCCGGCACCCACCAGGTGTTCACCGTGCGCTCGACCGACCAGGGCCGGACCTGGGGCCCGCCTGAGCGCGTTCCGACGCCCTTCACGGGGAACGAAGCGGTCTCCGAGCCGGCCCGCGAGATGCCCGACGGACGCCTGATTCTGCCGCTCTACGGCCGCATGGCCGAGCTGCCCAAGGCACGCTCGATGGTCGGCCTGGTCGAGTCGACCGACGGCGGGCGCACCTGGCAGACCCTGGCCCTGATCCGCTCGGAACGCTACGAGCTCACCGAGCCATCTCTGGTGCGCCTGCCCGATGGGCGGCTCTTCATGGCCATCCGCCCGACCATGACCTGGTGCGAGTCCACCGATGGCGGCCGGACCTGGACCGACCCCGCACCGATGCCCATCGACGGCGACGCGCCCTACCTGCTCCTCACCTCCAAGGGCGTCCTGCTCTGCGGCTTCCGGCACCGGCCGACGCGGAGCACCTGCGTCATCAGCAGCACCGACTTCGGCCGGACGTGGAGCGAGAGGGTGACGATCGACCGGGTCATGGGCGCCTACACGAGCCTGGTGGAGCTCCCGGACGGCCGCGTCCTGGTGGTGTACTACACCGAGGGCCACGGCTCGGACATACGGGCGGTCGCGCTGCGCGCCCCTCACGGCATGCCGTGAGGCTACGACATCCCCCCACGGCGTGCCGTGGGGCCACGATGCCGTGAGGCCACGACCCCCCTTCCGCAGCCCCACGGCGCCCCTTCCGTAGCCCCACGGCATGCCGTGGGGCCACGATGCCGTGAGGCCACGATCCCCACGGCGTGCCGTGGGGCCACGGCGCCCCTTCCGTAGCCCCACGGCATGCCGTGGGGCTTCCGGCACCGCTGGCCGGCGCTGCCGGTCAGCGGTGCCGGAAGGCCTTGCCCTCGAGGGTGGCCGTGCCGCGGATCCCGAAGCGCAGGTCGAGCCGCGGGTGCTCCCGGCCGCTGGTCGTGATGCTGAGGGTGTGCATACCGGCCGCCAGGTCGGCCGGGATTGCCCGCCAGCCGCCGCCGGAGGGCACGTCGAGGGCCTTGCCGTCGATGCGGAAGGCACGGCCGTCGAGCGGCAGGTTGCCCTGGAGCTGGAACTGCCCGATGCCGGCCTCGGCGACCTCGAAGACGGCCTCGATCCCGACCGGGACCCCGTCACGGACGCCGGCCTTCTCGAGCCAGTCACCGTCGGCGCGCTGCGCGTAGGTGACCTTGCCATCGACCGTGAGGGCCAGGCCCGTCGGCAGCGCGGCCAGGAGGCCGGCGGGCATGGCGGTCGGCAGCGCCGTCGGCGTGATGGTCACCGCGACCGCGGTGCCATAGGCGGCAGTTTCGGGACTGGAGCCGAGCAGCGGCTGCAGCTCGACCCGCCCGAGGGCGAGCTGGTCGGCGCGGATCTTGACCTCGGTCTCGTCGGGCTCGAGGACGGCGACATCGGCGCCGAGCCAGAGCAGGGCCAGGCGGTGCTCGGCCGCGCCGCGGCGGGTGATGGTGATCATGCTGTCCCAGGCCGCGGTGGTGGGCGTGACCTCGATCAGGTCGAACTCCTCGGGGGCGCCGCGGGCGAGGAAGCGCACTGCCGCACGGGCGCGCGTCTGCTGCGCCTGGGCGCCGATCGCGACGGCGCTCAGGGTGTGCCAGCCGCGCAGCAGCCGCGCCGCGTCGATCTCCAGAGCGGCCGTCGCCGGCAACTCGGCGAGGCGCTGGCCGTCGAGGAACCAGTTGACCGCCGCCAGGGGCGCGTCGGCCGGCTCCGGCGTCACCCGCAACGACACCGCACCGTCGACACGCTGGCCGTCGTCGAGGCCCTGCAGGCGCAGCGTCGGCGGCTGCGCCCAGGGGGCGCAGAGCGGGTCGCCGACGACGAGGATCTGGTAGGGGGCGTTGATCGAGAGGTAGAAGGCCTCGGCCAGGGTGTAGCCGGCGGTGTAGTAGGCCTGCAGGAAGGCGTTGGGGAACTTCGCCTGAATGGCATGCGGCTCGGCGACGGCCCCGGCGGCGCCGGCGGCGCCATGGCGGATGAACTCGGTGAGCGGCGTCTGGCCGGCGTCCTCGTCAAGACGCCCCCCGAAGCTGGTCAGGTGCTCGGCGATGGCGCCCGGCAGGAGGGCGCTGCGCGAGGCCGGCCAGTCGAACGACGCCGCGCCGACCATCAGCCCGGCGACATCGGCGCGGCCCTGCGGCAGGACACCCCGGCCGATCTCGGCCGCGACGCCCTGAGACCGGACCATCGCCGCGGCGCCAAGCACGGCCCACTCGCGCGCCGTCGAGCGTACGTCGTCATTGAGCATGAAGAACACCGTCCCGGCCGGCCGGCTGCCATCGGCGGCCGCGCTGCGCCGCAGGCCCTCGACGACCTCGGCGTAGGCATTGCCGCGGCCGCTGCAGACACCGAGCATGGTCGAGAGCAGGTAGCGCGCGCCCTTGTACGGCGCCGTGGGCGTCCCCTGCGGCGTCCAGCCGACGGTGGCGGCGAAGCCCACGGGCGGCGCCATCTCGGGCTGCCACTGTCGCAGCCGCTCGATCAGGGCCTTGAAGTCGGCGCGCGACCGCAGCGTCGTCAGATCCTCGTCCTGGAGGATGTGCCGGTGGTCGGTAAAGCCGGCCTTCACCGCTGCCTCGAGGGCGACCATGGCCGCGTCGGCCTGGCCATTGCGGGCGCGGGCGCAGGCGAGGTTGTAGACCACTTCGGCGTGCTCGGGTCGCGCCGTCGCCACCCGCTCGAGCTTCTCCTGGGCCTTGATCCACTCGGCGCGCTCCCATGCCACCTTCTCCGCCGGGTCGGCATCGGCCTGGCTGTCGCGGCGGCGCTTCTCGGCGAAGAAGCCCATGACCTCGCGGTAGGCCTCCTGGTCCTCCGCCCGCCATGGCCGTGGCGGCATGAGCTGCTGCAGGGGCCGCCGCGCGTACCAATTCGAGTCGAGGTCCAGGTAGTCCAGGTGGCGCGCCATGACGCCCTGATAGAGGCAGGTCAGCCCGGTCAGCGAGGCGCGGTTGCCGATGACCGGCGGCAGGGCGCGCCCGCCGAGGTCGGGGGTGACGTCGACCCAGGTCGGGAAGTCGGCCGAGTAGACCACGCAGGAGACATGGCCGGCCAGACGGCGGCGGTCCAGGTTCACCAAGACCGGCTGCAGGATGCGCTCGCGGAACTCGTCCACCGGGATGCCCTCGTGGCTGGTGATGCCCTCGAGGCGGATGAGGTTGGTCGGGGGGATCCCCCGCAGCGCGGCGTACTCATTGGCGAGCGTCCGCGACAGCCAGCTCTCGGCGTTGATGACGACAGCGGTCTCCTCGGGAGCCAGCCCGGCCGACAGGCCGTGGCCCAGAAGAAACGCCAGCGACAGCACCAGGCCATACCGCCACGACGCCACCACGCCGGTCGAAGGGATGATCACAAGACGACCTCCTGCCGCAACACCCGCCGCCGTCCCACCCCCCGTTGTCGGCCCGGCCCGAGAGCGCGCCCGCGGCCGGCGGCGTGACGACGAAATCGGCTGACGTCCGCGCCGCCGGGGATGACGGCGCCGGAGCGAGCCGCTATAGTCGGCCCTACTCTGCTTCAGAAAGCCGGCGGCGTCAAGGCCCCCGCGGGCAGGGCCGCTCCGGGATCGCGGCAGCGCTTCCGCGGTCACCCTGGAGGGGTGCCAGATCAGGGCCGCCGCAGGCAGGGCCGCTCCGGGATCGCGGCAGCGCTTCCGCGGTCACCCTGGAGGGGTGCCAGATCGTAGCCGGGGGTCGCGCGAAAGCACGACCCCCGGAACCGCAAATCCACGAACCGCGCACCCTGAAGGGGTGCCAGAAACAGGCTCGGGAACAGCCTTGCGTCGCAGGCGGTTCCCGAGGGCCGCCCGGCGCGGTTGCGGGCGTGGCGTGTTGGGGGAGCGTCCGGTCTCCCGCGCGGACGCGCCGCGAGGCCGTGCCATACCATAGTTAGCCTGATCAATTCACGAAGGGGCCTGACGGCCTCCTTCGCTCCATTGATCAGGCTTTGACGGCAGGGCCAGAAGGCTCCTGCCGTCGGTTCGGTGCCGAAAACCCGTCACTGGAATAGGTTACGG
>JAAYZO010000013.1 GCA_012514865.1 Lentisphaerota bacterium
CCGGCGGGGCCCCCCGCGCCGGCCCCGCCCGCCGTGTCGCCGTCCGGCGCCAGCCAGTCGGAGGCCCTGCGCCAGGCCCGCGAGCGCGCCCGCCAGCGCCTGAAGCGCTGAGGCGGCCGGGGGGCCCATCCCGCCGGCGCCAGTCCTGAGTCATCGACGAAGCACGTCGCGGGGAGGGGGAATGGGACCACGAAAGGCACGAAATGCACGAACGAGAGGACATTCGGAGAGGTGAGAGCGGTAAGACAGCCCGTCAGGCCCCAGGCGCCGTGCGCGTGTCAGGCCTCGCTGATCCCATCCTTTCCTGGTCGTGCTTGCGTACTACTATCCGTCGGAAACTTGCTTTGCTGGCAAGTTTTCGACTGCGGACGCCCGACGCCCGAGACCCGACGCCCGGTAGAGCCAACCCGCGACCCCCGACCCCCGCGGCCCGTGGCCCGACCCCGTGCCCGAAGATCGTGTCCGTGTCCGTCCGTGCCCGTCAGTGTTCGTCCGTGTCTTGGGCGCGGTGGCCGCGTTCCCGCGGCCCGGTAAAGCCAACCCTCGACACCCGACCCTCGACCCTTTGGGTTGCGGGCAGAGCCCGCGCTGGGCTTTTCGTGGTTACTGATCGTCCCGGAATTGCCCTGGACCGCCACGGCGGCTGGCGACCTCGGCAACCGTCCGGTTCTGGCACCCCTCTTCAGGGTGCATGGCGTGCACTCCGCCGATCCGGGGGTAGCGCTCCGCACGACCCCCGGCTACGATCTGGCATCCCCTTCAGGGTGGCCGACGGGACGCCGACGCGATCGTCGAACAGCCCTGGGACGGCGCCGTGGCGGCGTTGCCTTCCGGCGTCGGCGGGCTAAAGTACGCCGCCTGTGCCGGGATGCCCTCGGGAGGCGTATCGGCGTGAGCGTAAGGAGCTTGCCCCATGGCCATACTGCGTCTGGGACTGCCCAAGGGCAGCCTTGAAGAGACCACGATCGCGATGTTCCGCAAGGCCGGTTACAAGATCACGGTCCAGTCGCGCTCGTACTACCCGTCGATCGACGACGCCGAGATCGAGTGCATCATGATCCGTGCCCAGGAGATGGCGCGCTACGTCGAGGAGGGCATTCTCGACGCCGGCCTGACCGGTCATGACTGGGTGGTGGAGACCGGCGCCGACGTGGTCGAGGTCGCTGAGCTGGTGTATGGCAAAGTCGGCCGCAAGCCCTTGCGCTGGGTCCTGGCGGTACCCGAGGACTCGCCGATTCGCGGCCCGGCCGACCTGGCGGGCAAGCGCATTGCCACCGAGGCGGTGGGCATGACGCGGCAGTACCTCGACAAGCACGGCGTGACGGCCTCTGTCGAGTTCAGTTGGGGCGCCACCGAGGTCAAGCCGCCGCGGCTGGCGGATGCCATCGTCGAGATCACCGAGACCGGCTCCAGCCTCAAGGCCAACAACCTGCGCATCGTCGATACGCTCTGCGAGACCACGACGCGCTTCATCGCCAACCGCGACGCCTGGTCGGACGCCTGGAAGAAGGCCAAGATCGAGCGCCTGGCGCTGCTCCTGCAGTCGGTGCTGCGGGCTGAGACCAAGGTCGGCCTGATGCTGAACGTGCAGCAGGACAACCTCGAGAAGGTCCTCAGCATCATGCCGGCGCTGCATCGCCCGACCGTCTCGCCCCTGGCCGAAACCGGCTGGTTCGCCCTGATCACGGTCGTGGACGAGATGGTCGTTCGCGAGATCGTGCCCGAGCTCCAGGCGGCGGGTGCCGAGGGCATCGTCGAGTTCCCCCTGAACAAAGTCGTGCCCTGAGGCCGTCCGCCGGCGATCCTGCCGGCACCGCGCCGGACCGACCCATGAGCGCAGCGACACCGGCAG
>JAAYZO010000905.1 GCA_012514865.1 Lentisphaerota bacterium
ATCCCCTCGATGGTCAGCGGCGGCGCGTCGCCATCGCTGATGGTCACGCGCAGGGTCCTGGCGCGAACCTCATCGACGGGGATGGTCAGGTTGGCCTCGCGCAGGTCGCGGAAGTCGATCCGGCTCAAGCGGCCCTGGCCGATGGTCGTCCATACATCGCCCGCGTCGCCCTGCTCCAGGCGGGCCTCGATGCGGACGGCACGGCTGACGTTGCGTTCGGCGAAGGCCACACGCAGGGCCGTGATGGGCAGACGGTCGGCGGCCAGGGTCAGGCGCGTCCAGCCGGCATCCTCGTCGCGTTCCGTCGAGAGGACATGCAGGGGCAGCTCGAGGAGTACCGGGGCATCCTGGCGGTCTTCGCGGGTGCTGTAGCCGAAGTCGATGCGGTCAATGCGGAAATCGCGTCTCTGGAGCATCTTCCGCACCGTCTCCTGGTCGGCCTTACCGGCGCCCGAGCGGGTGGTCAGCTCGACCAGCGCCGAGGCCGACGAGTCGGTGACCTCGTCGAAGACCAGGCGGTAGCACCGGGCTGCCGTGGCGGCCTCCGGCAGGACGATGCGGCAGCGTCGCACGTCCATGAAACGGCTGTAGTCGTAGATGGACTGGTCCAGGCTCAGGGCCTGCCAGGGCCCGGACGGGCTCTCGCCGCCGTAGAGGCTGACGCGTTTCTCGAAGTCATGCAGGGGCGTCACCACCTCGAGCCACGCCGGCGACTCCTGGCGAGGCGGCCGGACGATGGCCTCGAGGCGGTTGGCGGCCGGGTCGGGGGTCAGGCTGAGGACTTCGGCCGCCGGCGCGGTGCTCTCCACCGCGACGCTGCGCAGGCGCGTGTGGCGCTGCAGGATGGCCGGCACGCTGTGGCCCTCGGCGTCCTGCACGCGCAGGTCGGGGTAGCGATCGCGAGTGGCGGCGTGGACATGGCGGTCGAGCGGGACGGCCGCGAGCTCCTCGCGTTCGGTGACGCTGGTCAGGGCGCGGCTGAAGGCGAAGGTCGGTTCCGCAGCACGGATCAGGCTGGCCAGGGCCAGCGCGCAGAGCAGGGTCATCAAGGTCTTCATGAGGCTTTCTCCTCGTCGGTGTCAGGCTGGAAACGCTCCGCATTGCGCAGGTAGAGGACGGTGCCGCCCAGGGTGATCAGGCCCATGGCGATCAGCGCCAGCATACGGTAGAGCGGCTCGAGGTGGCTGAGGTCCACAAAGAAGACCTTCAGGCCCACCACCGCAAAGAGCAGCAGGCCGGCCAGCCGCAGCGGCCGCGAGGCCCGCCGGATGCCGGCGATGACCAGGGCCAGGGCGTAGACCGACCAGAGCAGCGAGATGCCGCCGGCACGCAGGCCGGGGACGAAGTGGCGGACCAAGGTGTTGACCTCGGCGGTCAGGTAGAAGAAGAGCACGAGCAGGCCCATCACGGCGAAGAACACCGCACCGCCGCGGCCCTCGCGATGCAGGCGTCGCGCCGCCCAGGCCGCGAAGAGCACCACGACCACGAAGTCGAGCGCCCGCATCGCGGCGACGGCCCAGGAGTAGCCCTTGGCCAGAGAGAAGCTCAGACGCTCGGGCGAGAAGCCCCAGACCTGGAGATCCACGACCACGAGCTTGCCGATGGCCAGGCAGATGACGGTCCAGAATACCACCGTCAGCAGGGCGCGGGCGCGGGCCCGCGCCGCGGCGATGAGCAGGCCCGCCGCCAGGACGATCCATAGGAAGGTCAGCGCCGGCGGACGGAGGGGCTCGTACATCACACCGCAGAAGCGATGCACCTCGAGCTGCAGGTAGACGAAGCCGGCCAGGACCGCCACGGCCAGGAAGATGCCCAGCGCCCACGGGGCGCGCCCGGCGGGAGCGCCTTCGGCAGGGCCGGGGCGTTCCTGCGGCGTGGCGGCACCGGCGCTGCCCGCGGCGTTCAGGCGCCAGGCCCCGAGCAGGGCCGCAATCGGCACGCCGAAGGCCACCAGGCGCTCGGCAAGGCTGCGCGCGTAGACGCCCCACGTGAGGTCGCCCGGCAGACGACGAAAGGCCGTCCGGAGGTCCAGCCCAAAGAGCCGCCAGATCACGACCGCGTAGAGCACGTAGGCCAGCCCCGCCAGGAAACGGCTGCCCAGACGACGGGCCAGCCAGAGCATGACGAAGGCCTGCACGGCCCAGCTCGTGGTCAGCCACTCCCGCGACAGCACCAGCGGCATGGTCAGCGCCGTGTAGGTGCCCGCCAGCGCCAGGAGCGGCAGCAGGAGATTCCGGTCGTTCTGGCGGCGTGCCAGGAGGACGTACACCATCCCGACATAGAGCGCTGCCAGAGCGACGGTCAGCACGGCCACGGCCTCACGAGGATACGACTGCGTGATCAGATCGCGCGCCAGCCAGAAGAACAGGCTGGAGTTGACGATCAGACCGAGGGCCTCGATCAGGGTGGCCGGGCGGCGCCGCACCAGGTTGTGGATGATCGCCACGAGGGTGTACAGCAGGAACAGCAGCGCCAGGGGCGGCAGGACCTGCCAGAGGTCCTCAGGATGGTAGGGCGCGCGGTCCAGGGCCCGGAAGACATGGGCATAGGCGAAGGCCATGCCCAGGTAGTTCAGCAGCACCCAGTAGCGGAAGTGACCGACGATGAGGACGCCGATGCCCAGGATGATCAGGTAGCCGAAGAGGGCGCCGTAGCCCGCGGTGCTGCCGGTGAGGACGAAGGGCGTGAGGTAGCCGCCGATGATGCCGAGGATCGCAGTCAGCAGCGATGGCACCGACACCGAGATCACGCCGGCGGCGGCGGTCACCACGGCCATGCAGCCGAAAGCGCCCCAGACGCTGACGAGGTGGTAGAGGTGGTGCGCCGCGTAGGCGGTGAGGTACAGGGTCGCCAGGCCGCCGCCGAGGAAGCCCTGCCCGATGATGTGGTAGCGCCGGCCCAGCAGGACGAGGCCGCCGCCGACCATGCCGATGCCGGCCAGGACGCCGAGCGAGACGCGCCCG
>JAAYZO010000121.1 GCA_012514865.1 Lentisphaerota bacterium
CATCTCCGGCTCCAGGACGAGGGCGGCCTGGTAGTTGTCGACGCTGTGTTCGCAGGCCTCGATGGCCTTGGCGAGGTCGCTGTCCTTCTGGCGGCGTGCCTCCTGGAACCAGCCGTTGCCGATGTTGTAGCGGCACTGGGCTTCGAAGGCCGGGTCGCGGCTGCGCCGGGCGGCCTCGGAGAAGGCCTCGCGGGCGGCGGCGACGTCGCCGGTGCGGTAGAGGGCAGCGCCGCGGTTGAAGGCCACCACCGGCGACTCCGGGCTTTCGACGTCGGCCTGGTCGTAGGCCTTCATGGCCTCCTCGTAGCGTCCGGCCGCGTAGGCGTCATTGCCGCGGCGCACCATGGTGCGGGCGCTGTCGGCGCGGGCGCTGCCGCTCCAGGCGAGGGCCATGGCCAGGGCCATGGCGCCGAGCCGGCGCGGCGCGCTGCCGCGGGTGCTGCCGCGGTGCGCCGGCGTGGTGTGGTCGTGCTGCCGGGTCATGGCGTCCTCCGGCGTTCGCTGACGGCCATCTCGACGAGGAGGAGCAGGATGGCGCCGGCCAGGAAGATCTGGTACTTCTCCTCGTAGCGCCGGATGGTGTTCGACTCCATCTCGCGCTTTTCGGCCTCGGCGATGAGGGTGAGGTAGACGGTGTCGAGGTTGATCGCCCCGGTGGCCACCGGCAGGTACTTGCCGCCGGGGGTGGCGTTGACCATGGCGCGCAGGGTATCGCCGTCGAGGCGGCTGAAGACCCTCTGGCCGTTGTGTTCGAGGTAGGTGCGGTTGCCGCGCGCGTCGGTGACGGGTATGGGCCGGCCCTCGTTCTCGTCGCCGAGGCCGACGGCCAGCAGGCGCACGCCGCGCTCGCCGGCCTTCTGCGCGGCCTCGACCGGGAAGCTGTCGTGGTCCTCGCCGTCGGTGATCAGGACGATATCCTTGTAGCGTCGTTCGCGGGCGTCGAAGACGTCGTCGAGAGCCCGGCGCAGGGCGTCGCCGATCTTGGTGCCGCCGCGCGAGACCGACCCCGTGTCGACCTGGTTCAGCATCATGCGGAAGAAGCCGTAGTACATGGTCAGGGGGCAGGTCACCACGGCGCCGCCGGCGAAGGTGATGAGGCCGACGCGGTCGCCCTCGAGGACGTCGATGCAGTCGCTGATGGCCAGCTTGGCGCGCTCGAGGCGGTTCGGCATGAGGTCATCGCAGAGCATGCTGCGCGAGACATCCAGGATGAAGACCACATCGCGGCCCTGGCGTTCGACCGTGCGGCTTTTCGGATTCCACTGCGGCCGCGCCAGGGCCAGGATCAGGAGGGCGCAGGCGAGGAGCACCAGAATGGCCTTCCAGCGCCGCCGCACCGGGCTGACCGAGGCGGTCAGGCGCGGCAGCAGGGCGCTGTCGGCGAAGCGCGCCAGGGCCTGGCGGCGGCGGTAGGCGGCGTAGGCCATGACCAGCCCGAGGAGGGGCAGCCCCCAGAGGGCGAAGAGCCATGGCAGCGACTGGAATCGTGCCTCGTTCATGGCAGCCTCCTGAAGGCGGTGCAGCGCAGGGCGACCTCGAGCACCAGGAGGGCCAGCCCGAGCGCGACGAAGCCGGCGTAGCTCTCGCGGTAGTCGACATAGCGCAGCGACTCCAGGTCGCTGCGTTCCAGGCGGTCGATCTCCTCGTAGACCGCCTCCAGGCCGCGGGCGTCGTCGGCGCGGAAGAAGCGCCCGCCGGTGCGGCTGGCGAGCCTTTCGAGGGTGCTGGTGTCGATCTGGGGCCCGACGCCGGGGAGCTTCACGGCGCCGAGCAGGCGGTTGACCACGGTGAAGGCCTCGCCGCCGGCCACGCCGATGGCGTAGATACGGATGCCCCACTCGGCGGCCAGGGCGGCGGCCTCCTCGGGGCTGCGGTCGCCGCAGTTGTTCTCGCCGTCGGTGAGCAGGACGATGACCTTGCTGGAGATGCGGTAGGCATCGGCGGCCTCGCCGGTCTGCCGGGCCAGGGTCTCCTCGGCCGTCTTCAGACGCGCCGCGGCCAGCGCCACCGCGTCGCCGATGGCGGTGCCATCCTCGCTGCGCTGGTTCACCAGGCGCACCGCGCCGAGGAAGTGGTCGAGGGCGCCGTGGCCGAGGGTCAGCGGGCAGACGGTGTCCGCATAGCGCGCGAAGGCGACCATGCCGACCAGGTCGTGCGGGCGGCCCCTGAGGCCGCGGCCGTTGCCCTTGACGAACTCGGCGAAGACCTGCTTGACGACCTCGAGGCGGTTCTGCATGAGGCCGCGGAAGCTGAGTTCCTGGGCCATCGAGCTGGAGCGGTCCACGACCATCATGATGGCCACGCCGCGGCTGACGTCGCGGACCTGCTCGCGGCCGCGCTGGGGCCGCGCCAGGGCGAGCACCAGGAGCGCCATGGCCAGCCAGCGGAGCAGATCCGGTCCGCCGCTGAGGCGCTGCCGCCAGGAGGCGCCCGCCTGGCGCGCCGCGGCGATGGACGAGAAGCGCAGGGCGGCGCGGCCGCCGCGCCGGCGGCTCAGCCAGAAGACCGCCGGCAGGGCCAGGAGGAGAAGCAGGGCCCAGGGTGACTCGAAGCGCATCATGCGGCGGGCCCTCCCGCGGCGGCCGCGGCCGGCGGCGCGGCGGCGGGGCGCGTCTCTTCGATGAAGGCACGGCAGCGGTCGAAGGACTCCTGGACCTGTGCCGGGGTCGGCTGGACCTCGGCGAACTTGACCAGGTCGCAGTGGACCAGGAAGGCCTTCAGGAGGGCCTTGTGGGGCTCGGTGAGGGTCTGGTCGCGGCTGAGGACGTCGAGGAACTCCTCGGTGGTGCGTTCGGGTGCCTGCAGGCAGAAGCGGTTTTCGATGTAGCGTCGGAGGATGCCGGAGAGGTGGCGGTAGAACTCTTTGAAGAGGCCCTGGGCGGGCAGATCGCGGGCGACGAGAGCGCGGAGTTCATCGTAGGCGATCTCGTGGGCCGGCCGGCGCGCCGCGGCGACCGCGTCGCGACGCCGGCGGCAGCGCCGCCAGGCCACCACGGCCAGGGCCGACAGCACGGCCAGGCCGCCGAGCGACCAGGGCAGCCAGGACAGCGGCCCGCGCGGGATCTCCTGCGGGCCGACGATGTCCTCGACGTCGAGGGCGGCGATGTCTTCGGGGAGGAGCGCGGTGACGGTCACGGTGACCTCGGGGGTCTCGAGGCGGTGCGCCCCGGGGGCCTCGCGGTCGCGTTGGTGGAAGGTGACCGTCATCGGCCGCAGGGTGTACTCGCCCGAGACCAGGGGCTCGAGGGTGTAGACGCGGGCGCGCTGGATCCGCCCGGAGTCAATCAGCTTCGGGTCGGCATCGCGGGCATCGCGGATGATGAAGGCCTCGAGGTTCTCGCCGAAGGCGGGCAGGGCGACGTCGTAGGCCTCGTCGCACTCGGTGGTGAGGGTGAGCGTGAGGCCTTCAGCCAGGGTCAACCGGGCCGGGTCGACGGTCAGGCGTACGGTCAGCGGCCCGCTGCTGGCCTCGCGGCTGACGGCCCGCGTCGCGGCCGCCTCGTCGGCCTTCCGGCGGCGGGCGTCGCAGCCCGCTGCCAGGATGGCCACGGCCAGGGCCGCGGCGGCGCCGGCACGACGCCAGCGCCGGGCGCCGTCGAGCGCCCCCGCGGCGCGGCCCGCCGCCGCGGCGGCGCTATGGAGAGCCCGCGGCGTCACGGTGACGCCTTCCCCGCCGCGGCACCCGGCGTCGCCGGAGCGGCGTCGCCGGCCGCGGGCGGCGGCTCGGCGACGGCCCCGAGGGCCTGCTGGTGCACCACGACGTCGTACTCGTCGTAGAGGCGCTGCAGGAAGGCCTCGTGGGCCTCACGCTCGCGCTGGCCGCGCAGGCGCTCGGTGACCTGGTCGCGGATGTCGTCCAGGGGCGGCGTCTCGGCCGGGAGGCGCTCGAGGACGCGCAGGACATGCCAGCCGGTCGGCGAGGGCAGGGGCCGCGCCACGACGGCGCCGGGCGCGGTTGTGAAGACGGCCTCGTCGAGGCCCTCGAGGCGGCCCAGGCCGGGCGCCTCGTCACGGCCGCGCACGACGGCGCCGGGGAGGGCGCCGTTGCGGGGCTCGCGCGGGTCGTCCTGGCCGAGGGTGCGGGCCAGGCTGTCGAAGTCCTGGCCGTCGTTGAGGCTGGCGATGAGGGCCTTGGCGCGCTCTTCGTCCGGCACGCGGATGTGCGCCAGGCGGGCCCGCTCGGGGATGCGGAACTGGTCCTTCGCGGTCTCGTAGAACGCCTCGACGTCGCCGGGGGCGAGGCGGGCCTTCTCGGCCAGCTCGCGGCGGATGATCTCGTTGGCGAGGACGCCGCGCTGGAGCTGGCGCAGGCGGGCGCGGACCGCGGGCTGGTCGCTGAGGCGCTCGTCGCAGGCCTTGCGGTAGAGGAGTTCCTCGGCGAGGTACTGCGCCAGGACCTGCCGGCGCACGCGGTTGTCGCCGAGCTGTTTGAGCATCCCGGCGCGGCGCTGGGCGCGCTGTTCGGGGGTGAGGCCGGCGGCGCTGCGGTCGAGCTCGTCGTCGAGGCGCTGTTCGAGGATGTGGTCGAGTTCGGCGAGGGAGAGGCGCCGCGGCCCGATCTCGGCGACCACGGCCGCGCCGGCGTCGGGGTCGCCGCCGACCGTCGTGCGCTCGCGCAGCTCGTAGCGCAGCGCCGTCAGGCGCCCGAGGCTCTCGAGGCACTCCTGGACGCGCTGGCCGAGGGCGTCCGCGAGGTTCGGGCGGTGTGCGAAGCTCTCCGAGGTGTAGTAGGCGGCGAGGGCCTCCTCGTAGCGCTCGGCGTCCTGCCAGAGGGTGCCGATGCGGTACCACAGGTCGGCGGCCTTGTCGCGGTCGCCGCCCTGGGCCGCGAGGTAGCCCGTCCAGGCCGCCACGGCGCTCTCGGTGAGGCCCTGCCGCTCGAGCTTCAGGGCCAGCTCGCGCTGCGCCTCGACCGCGAGACCCGGCGCCGCCCCGCCGCCGGACACGCCGCCGCCGCCGAGGCGGCCGCGCAGGAGCAGCCCGGCCACGGCGACCTGGAGCGCCAGCACGGCGAGAAGGAGCAGCCGCAGGCCGCGCGTCGGCCGCGACGGCGGCGTCGCCTTGGCGTCGCCCGGCACCTCGAAACGGTAGCTGTCTGCCATCGTCGCAGTCTCCGAAACAGCCCCGACGGCGCCGCCGCCGGGCGTGCGTGTCAGTGTCGCCGGCGGCGTTCGCGGCCGCGGAAGAAGGCCATCAGGGCGCGGACGTGGTCGCGGTCCGTCTGGATGTCGATCTGGTCGACGCCCATGCTGCGGAAGGCCTCGCGCAGGGCCTGGCCGCGCTCGGTGCCGAGGCCCTCGTAGCGTCGCCTGACGGCGGCGCTGGAGGTGTCGACCAGGACCACCTCGCCGGTCTCGGCGTCCTCCAGTTCGATGAGGCCGACGTCGGGGAGGCGCACCTCGCGCGGGTCGGTGACCGCGACGGCGACGAGGTCATGCCGGCGGCTGAGGACGCGCAGGCGCTGGTCGAAGCCCTCGCCGAGGAAGTCGGAGACGAGGAAGGCGACACAGCGTCGCGGCGTGACGCGTCCGAAGTACTCCAGGGCGCCGGCGATGTCGGTGCGGGCCTGTCGCGGCCGGAACTCGAGGAGGTCGCAGATCAGCCGCAGGACGTGGCTGGTGCCCTTGGCGGGCGGGATGAACAGCTCGACCTGGTCGGTGAAGACGATGAGGCCGACCTTGTCGTTGTTCTTGATGGCCGAGAAGGCGAGGAGGGCGCAGATCTCGGCCGCCACCTCGTTCTTGAGCCGGTCGGTCGAGCCGAAGGCGCCCGAGGCCGAGAGGTCCACCAGGAACATCACCGTCAGCTCGCGCTCTTCGCGGTAGCGCTTGATGAAGGGGTGTCCCATGCGGGCGGTGACATTCCAATCGATCGAGCGGACCTCGTCGCCGGGCTGGTACTCGCGGACCTCGTCGAACTCCATGCCGCGGCCCTTGAAGACGCTGTGGTACTCGCCGGCCAGGACGTCATTGACCGCCTTGGTCGTCGTGATCTGGATATAGCGTATCTTGCGGGCGAGGTCCCTGGGTATCATGGCACGTCGACGCTGTCGAGGATACGCTGCACGACATCTTCGCTGCTGCGCTCTTCGGCCTCAGCCTCGTAGGTGACGATGACGCGGTGTCGGAGCACGTCCATGGCGATGGACTTGACGTCCTGGGGGGTGACATAGCCGCGGCCGTCGAGGAGGGCATGGCCGCGGGCGGCCATGGCGAGGTAGATGGTGGCGCGCGGGCTGGCGCCGTAGCGGATAAGCTGTCCGAGGGGCGTGGCTTCCTGCCGGCCCTCGGCCGCCGGCATGGTCAGGCGGTACTTGGCCGGCTCCCGGGAGGCCTCGACCAGGCTGACGATGTACTCCTCGATCTTCTCGTCCATGTAGATCTCGTCGGCGAGATGCCGCAGGCGCACGACATCGCCCGGCGACAGGACCGGCCGCACCTCCAGGCGCGGCGCGCTGCTGGCCATGCGCCGAAGGATCTTCAGCTCCTCGTCGCGGCCCGGGTAGCCGACCTTGAGCTTGAACATGAAGCGGTCCACCTGCGCCTCCGGCAGCGGGTAGGTGCCCTCCTGCTCGACCGGATTCTGGGTGGCCAGGACCATGAACGGGTCATCGAGCGGGAAGGTCTGCTCGCCGATGGTCACCTGGCGTTCCTGCATGGCCTCGAGCAGGGCGCTCTGGACCTTGGCCGGGGCGCGGTTGATCTCGTCGGCGAGGATGAGGTTGGCGAAGACGGGGCCCTTGCGGGTGGTGAAGTCGCCGGATTTCGGGTTGTAGATCTGGGTGCCGATGACGTCGGCCGGCAGGAGGTCGGGGGTGAACTGCAGGCGCCGGAAGCTGGCCTGGATACAGCGCGCCAGGGTCGTCACCGTCAGGGTCTTGGCCAGGCCGGGCACGCCCTCGATGAGGACGTGGTGGTTGCAGAGCAGGGCCAGCAGGAGGCGGTCGACCAGCTCGGTCTGACCCACGATCACCCGGCCGATCTCGGCACGGACCTGCGCCAGGAGCGCGCTCTCCTTCGAGACGCGCTCGCTGATCTGTTTCACATCGACACTCATGCGCCCAGGACTCCTTCACGGAACATGCCGGCGTCACGCGGACGCCGGACGGCGGCCCTCGCCTCAACGCGGCGGTGGCCGGCACGCGGCCACGCCGACACGAACAAGTCGGTTTCGACACCGCCGCGCCGCCGCGGTTGCATCAGCTCAACGGCCCTCGAGGAAGTCGACGGTGCGGGCCAGGCGCCAGGTGCTGCCGCCGTCGTCGCTCATGAGCATGGCCGGGTCGTGGGCCCGCATCCACAGTCCCGCGGGCGGCGGCTCGGGGATGGCCTCCGCGGGCCAGCGCGAGCGGTACACCGCCACGGCGTCGGGGGGCAGTTGGGCCGCGTAGGTGCTGTAATTAAGGAAGAGGCGGTCGTGTCGGTCGATGGCGAGTTTGTGGTAGAAGATGCTGTAGCCGCGGTGCCAGAGCGGCATGACCAGGGCGCCGAGTTCCTCCCAGGCCCACGAGCCGTCGGGCTGGGGTGTGGCGCGCAGGTAGTCGAGGGTGCGCATCATGCTCTCGTTGTTGATGGCGTCGGCGGGGAGGGGCGTGCCATCGGCGGCGTAGCCGCGCGACATATTCCGCGCCACCAGATGCAGGCGGTCCTGGCTGTCGATGGCCAGAGCGACGTAGGTCAACCCGCAGTCGTAGCGCCGGCGCAGCCCGAGCGCCTCCGGCGCGGTCCAGTCGTCGCGGGTGGCCGGCGTGGTCGTCCGTGAGCGGACGTACCAGAAGTGGTGCTGGTGCGCCCCGAGCACCACGTGCAGGACGCCGCGGCTGTCGGCCACGATCGACGGGCAGTTGTGGTTGTCGGGATTCGGCGAGTAGGGATTCTGGCCGAAGCCGAGGAGGACGGGCTCGGAGACTTTGCCGGTGTCATGATCGAGGCTCACCACGTACTGTGGCGTCCCGGGGTGGTGGGGGCCCTTCTCGGCCTCGGCGAGTTTCGGGCTTCGGAAGGGTGCCCCGTGCGTCGACTGGCCGCTGTGCGGCACCGGCTCGGCGCCGGCGTAGACCAGGTAGGTCCGCCGGCCCACGGTGGCCGCGACCGGCCCGGCCCCGGAGTGGGCCGGGTTCAGACCGGCGCCGGCCGGGCCGAACGCCACCGGCGCCCCGAGGCGCAGAGCGCCATCCGCTGCGCGCTCGATCTGGATGAGGGTGGGGCGGCCGTCGAGATGGCCGACCGCCATCGGGGGGCCCTCCAGCGCGGCCGCCGGCGGCCGCACGCGCTCCAGGCGAGCGACCATCGGCAGCGGGTGGCACTGCCAGACGCCGCTCGCCGCGATGCGGTGCAGGAGGAAGCCGCCCTGGACCGGCGCGGTCACGCGGACGGTCGCGTAGAGGTCGCCCAGGCCATCGCAGACAACGCCGGTGTCGTTGATCCGGACGTTGGTGCCGATGCTCACCGCCGCGGCGTCGAGGTGGCGCCGCAGGACATCGACCAGCGACCAGACGTACCAGCGGCCGTCGGCCGGGTCGAGGAACTGGATGAAGCCGTCGTCGGTGCCGTCGCCGGTATCGCGGTCCGGGCGCGAGGCGCGCACGTAGGGCGTGCCGTCGGGCGCGAAGGCGACCGGCCCGGTGGGGAAGAAGCGCGGCCGGTACCCGAGGGTCTCGCGTTCGCCCTGGAAGGCGGCCGGGTGCACGATCGGCGCTGTCGACGGCACCACACGGCCCGGCCCGCCAGCGGCGATCTCGGCGCCGCCGTGGTCATACGGACTCGGCCGCGCCGCCTGGCGGCCGGCGTCTCCCGGGAGCGACCGGCAACTCGACGCAAAGACCGCCAGGGCCAGCCCCGCGGCACAGAACGGCATCGCTGTCATCCTCTCGAACATGCCTGCGGATCCTCCTGCACACCGCGCTCGTGATGCCGCGGCGACGCCACGGCGGCGCCCGGCCTGCGGGCGACTCGCCGCCGCCTCCGGCAACCCCAGCCGCCGGCACCGTGAACGCCTACGATACACGGCCAACCCCGCCCGGCAACGCCCCGGCCCCGGCTGCCCTCGAGCCCCGGCCCCGCCAGGAGCCGGGCCAAGGCGGGGCGCAGCAGGTCTGACGGGTCTGACAGGTCTGACAGGTCTGACAGGTCTGACAGGTCTGACAGGTCTGACAGGTCTGACAGGTC
>JAAYZO010000906.1 GCA_012514865.1 Lentisphaerota bacterium
AGTAGGTGTCGGCCACCCGGTCGAGGATGACGGCGATCTTGTGGGCGTGGACCGGATCGGCTGTCTCCTTGAAGCGGTCCATGCTGCCCTTGACGAGGGTGCAGCCCTGCTCGAGCCAGCGCTTGTGGGCAAACAGCGTGGAGAAGAACAGCTCCCAGGCGACGCCGTCGCGGTCTGTGAAGACGGTGCAGGGGACCTCGACCCAGGTATCGTCGAGGTGGAGGAACCGGGCCGTGGTCGTGGGCTTCAGCGGCGAGTCGGGCGGCCAGTCGGCGGCCCGGGCGTAGAGGTCGGTGCGGCAGCAGGTGGTGGTGGCGTGGCCATAGGGGTCCTGCGGGTCGAAGGCCAGGCCCATGGAGAACGAGCCGCACATCGGGCACCAGCTCAGCAGGACGGCGTTGGCCTTGTCGGCGAGCGGCCCGGCCGGCGCTTCGCCCGCGGCGCCGTGGAGGCGTCCGAACGGGCTGATGTGCACCGGGAAGTCGGTGGTGAGGTCGGCATCGGTCGGGGCCGCGGCGGCGTAACTGGCGTAGGCCTCGGCCGGCGGCAGCGCCGGGTGGGACTGATTCCATCGCGCGACCTGCTCGCGGGTCCAGTCCGCGAAGAGTGTCTCCGGGGTGAAGGCCGGGGTGCGCCGGCCGGGGATGATCGCGGCGACCTTCGCCGGGCGCGCCGGGTCATTCCAGGCGGGGCCGACGGTGGCGGCGTCCTGGGCGGCGGCCGTGCCGGCCAGGCCAACGAGGGCCATGGCCGCGACGGCGGCGCCGCGCCGTGCCCTTGGCCGCGTCGACGCCAGGGCTCCTCGCAGGATGCAGCAGGTCATCGTCGGCCTCCTTGTGGGCGCGGCGCGACGGCCCCGCGCCAGTTCGGCGCCACGGTCGCGCTGGCGCTGGTCGTTTCCGCGGCGCCCGTCACAGCGGTTGGGCCCGTCGCCGCTACAGCCCAGTCCCCGGTGCGGCACGTAGGTCCACGGCGCCGTCCGTGGACCTCCCGGGCGCTGGCAGCGCCTCACCGCGGGCCGTGCCTCCGGCCTGGCGCCCTGAAAGGGCATCATTCGTCAGCCCAGGGCAACGCCCTGGGAAACTCAGACATGACGCATTGCAGGCTGAAAGTCTGCCACAAGGCGGCGCACGCCACGACGCGACGTACCCTTCCTCCGTCAGAGCACCGGCTTCGGCCGGAAGCGTGCCTTCGGGCCGCGGCAACACCGGAGGCTGCGCCGGGCGAGTAGGTCCCCGGCGCTGCCCGCGGCGCCCACTGGGTGCCGGCGGTCGCGTTCTCAGGGCTGCGGCAGCCGCGGCATCTTCTCCAGCACGATGCGTTCGGCTTCCAGGCACCAGAGGCCGTTGTTGGCCTGGCAGACGCGGCCCAGTTCGGCGAACACCGGGCAGTCCTTGCCGAGTTTTCCGAAGTCGGCGATGGCGGTGAGGGGGAAGTCGACCTGGGTGTAGATCAGCTTCTTGCCGCCGGGGATATCCGGCAGGTGCAGGGTGGTCTCGCGGGCCGCGGTCAGGCCGCCGACGTGGGTGATCATCATCGACGGGTTGATGCGCCCGGCACCCATCAGCTCGAGGGCATCACGCATGTCCTGGGTGTTGCCGCCGCTGGTGCCGACGAGGTGGGTGCTGCCGTAGTGGACGTTGTAGAAGTTGAACTTGGCGGAGAAGGCCGGGTCGGTCGGCCCGGCGAAGAAGTTCAGGCAGCCGTCGCGGCCGAGGATGGCGTCGCCCTGTTCGACCACGGGCGCCACCGGCGCCATGACGAAGACATCGTCGTAGCCGGTGCCGCCGCTGACGGCCATGAGGTCCTGGACGGGCGTGCCGGTCTTGGTGTTGACATAGCGCAGGTCGACGCCGCAGGCGCGTGCCGCGGCGGGTGTGAGGATCGAGGCAGCGCGGTCGAGGCGTGCCTGGTCGATGTCGGTGACCACGACCAGGCCGGGCCGGCGCGGGCCGTGCAGGAGGAGGTCGACCAGGCCCAGGCCCATCGGGCCGGCGCTGGCCAGGCAGGCGACCTTGCCGCCCTCGCGGATGCCCATGAGGTGGTCGTAGGTGCCCGGCGGGACGTGGTACTGGGCCTTGAGGGTGCCGACGATGCAGCTCACCGGCTCGCTCAGCGAGGCCATGAAGAAGGCGTCGCCGCTGTACTTCAGGAGGCAGTCCATCTCCATGACGCAGGAGGGAATGCGCACGTGGGTGGCATCGCCGCCGATGGTCGGGAAGCTATAGCCGGGGGCCTCGAGGGAGCCCTTGTACATCAGCGCCGGCTGGATGCCGAAGCGGTCGCCGGGGGCGAACTGGTCGCGCCAGCGCCGGCCGACCTCGAGGATGCGTCCGGCGAATTCATGGCCGATGATGACCGGGTTGGTAGCGCAGTCGTCGGGGACGCGTTTGTGTTCGGGGCCCTGCTTGGCGGCCTTGTAGCTGGACATGCAGATCGAGTCGCAGATGACCTCGGCGAGGATGCCGTCGTCGCCGGCCGGGGGCAGCTCGAAGCTCTCCAGGCGAAGGTCCATCTTACCGTACAAACGCAGTGCAGTCGTCTTCATGGCGGCTCTCCGGCCAGAGTGAATGCGCTAGGGTGCCGCCTGCGGCGGCCGTCGGGCTGACTGTAGTGCCGTTGGCGGACCTCGTCAACGCCGGGCGGCGCGTCCTCAGGGCTGTTCGAAAGTCCGGTTCTGGCATCCCTCCAGGGTGCATGGCGTGCACTCCGCGGTTCCGGGGGTCGTACTCCGCACGACCCCCGGCTACGATCTTGCACCCCTCCGGGGTGACCGAGAGACGCTGACGCGATCTTCGAACAGCCCTGGCGCGTCCTCGGGGAGGCCGCCTCGGCGTCCGGTTCCGGCACCCCTGCCGGGAGCGCGCGGCGCGGCGTCTTTCCGAGTGGGGCTAGGGTCGTTATACTATGGGCGCCGCGTCTGGCGCCCGTCAGGCGTTCGGCGCAGGCGAGGACCTCCGGGATTTGGGTGCGGCATGACCTTTCGCGAGTTCCAGGAACGCACAGAGCAGTACCTGATCGCGATCATGGCCGGGCGTCGGCAGACGGCATACGACAGGTGTTTCTGCGCGGTGCTGTTTACCCTCTCGCGGCTGTACCGCACCATGGTGCAGCTCCGCCTGTCGCTGTATCACGAGCGCGTGCTGCGCCAGCGCATGCTGGGCTGCTTCGTCATCAGTGTCGGGAATCTGACCTGCGGCGGCACCGGCAAGACGCCGGTGGTCGAGGTCTTTGCCCGCACCCTGGCCGCCCGCGGCCGGCGCGTGGCGGTGCTCAGCCGCGGCTACCGCAGCAAGGCGCCGCCCCTGCTCGAGCGCGTCCGCGCCTTCTTCTTCAAGGACTACGACACCTCGCCGCCGCGCGTCGTCAGCGACGGCCGGCGGCTCCTGATGGACTCGGCCATGGCCGGCGACGAGCCCTACATGCTGGCCAGCAACCTCCCGCAGGTGCGCGTGGTGGTCGACAAGGACCGCGTCAAGGCCGGCCGCTACGCCGTGCAGAAACTCGGCGCCGACACCCTGCTGCTTGACGACGGCTTCCAGTACCTCCGGCTCAAGCCGCGGCTGAACATCCTGCTGATCGACTCGACGGAGCCCTTCCATAACCACCACCCGCTGCCGCGCGGGCTGCTGCGCGAGCCGATCAAGAACCTGCGTCGTGCCGACTACATCTTCCTGACCAAGTGTGAGAAGGGCCGTCGTCTGCACCACCTGCGGCGCTTTCTGCAGCGTCACAACCCCCGCGCCGAGATTATCGAGTGCACGCACCGGCCGGTGCGGCTGCAGGATGTCTTCAGCGGCGAGCGTCGGCCGCTGGCGGACCTGAAGGGCCGCCGGGTGGCGGCCGTCAGCGGCATTGCGGTGCCGGCCAGCTTCGAGGAATTCCTGCGGCGGCTGGGCGCGGACCTGGTCTACGCCGAGCAGTTCGCCGATCACCACCGCTATCGTCAGCAGGAGATCATCGACTTCATTAACGGCGCCCTCAACCACGGCGCCGAGATGGTCGTCACCACCGAGAAGGACGCCGTGCGTTTTCCGCGTCTGGACCGCCGCGACCTGCCGGTGTTCTTCCTGCGCGTAGAGATCGACATCCTCAGCGGCCGCGAGAATTTCGACCAGTGCATCGGCAGGATCTGCTTCCTGTAGCCTGATCCATTCACGAAGGGGCCTGACGGCCCGCTTTGCGAATGGATCAGGCTTTGACGGCAGGGCCCGAAGGCTCCTGCCGTCGGTGCGGTGCCGAAAGCGCCGCACTGGAATTAGTTACGGGCAGACTCCTCCTTACCCCCATGCGGACTCCGGCCGGGTCAGCCCCGGAAGGCCGGCTGCGTGCCGGCGCGCGCGGCCGCCACCATTGAGGTGCGGCGGAAGACTTCAGCGGCCGGGCTGGCGCACGGCCGCCGATGCGGCCAGGGCTGCTTGGGGGTCCGGTTCCGGCAGCCCTCCCGGATGCATGGCGTGCCATCTGCGTTTCCGGTATGTCGTACGTCGCGCGACCCCCGGCTGCGATCTGGTATCGCTTCAGCCAGATCCCCGTCGCGGGCACCGGATATGGCAAAGCGAAACACCGCTCGCAGCGCCATTGCCGTCAGAGTGCCGGCTTCAGCCGGAAGCGTGCCGCGTGCCTTAGGGCCGCGGCAACACCCGTGACTGCGCCGGGCTGAAGCCACGGCGCACGCTTCCGCGTGAACGCGGTACTCTGACGCGGAGTCCGTAGCCGCTCCACGACGCGGAGTTTCCTACGAGGGTGGCCGAGTGAATGCCGACGCGACCGTCGAACCGCCATGAGATGTGGCCGGCCGCTGTTGCCAGCGGGCGGTTTGTGCGTAAAGTAAGCTCTGGTGTACGGCGTCGTCGGCGCCGGCCGGTTCAGGCCGCCTCGCCGGGCGCCGCGTCTAGCGCAGTCGCGGCAGGGACTCGAGGGAAGCATGACCAGCAAACGCATGACGTCGGGACCGCTTCGGGCGGTTGTGCTCGCGGCCCTTCTCGGCCTGGCGGGCGCCATGGTCTGCCGGGCGGTGACGGAGGGCACCGACCTCAGCCAGCGTCGGCTCGAGCTGCTGCGGCGTCTGGCGCAGGAGTCCCTGCAGCGCGACGGCCTGGAGGCCGGCATCCTGACCCTGAGTCGTGCGGTCCTGGAGGAATTCTTCAAGGCCGACCCGGGCTGTCCGTCCACTCTGAAGCTGGCCGCGCCGGTGACGGAGGAGGACTGCCGCCAGGCGGCCCGCCAGATCGTCCGCGACCTGGTTGCCAGGAAGTACCCCGATCTGGACCGCGAGGCCCTGGAGAGCGAAGCGGCGAAGCGCTATCCGATCTACGCCGAGGGCGACCTGGTCGAAGTCGAGTACCAGGCCAACCCGGTGCGTCGCGACCGCGTGCGCGGGGCCTACCAGGGGCGCACGCCGAACTCGATCATCGTCGGCCGTCGCCAGGTCATGATCGCCGATATGGCCAAGGTCGCCGGCAATGAGGAGCTGATCCTGCGTTTCGATGCCGAGCGCAGCGGCGCGCTCCGGCAGGAGTTCATCGACGCCAAGGTCCGTGACTACGAAGCCGAGCGCGATGCCTACGCCGAGACCGTCCGCGAGGTCGCCCGCCGGGAGCGCTACCGTCTCGGCGCCGAGGAGAACGAGCGGCGCGGCTATGTCTTCTTCGAGGGCGCCTGGGTGCCGGTGCGCGAGGCGGCGCCGATGGTTGTCGAGGCCGAGCGTGGCCGTCTTCAGGATGAGGCTCGCCGCCGTGCCGAGGAGGCCGTGCAGGCGATGCAGCGCGAGGCCCGGGCCGTGCGTACGGCCGAGCTGGCGGCGGCGGCGCTGGGCGGTGCGGCACCCGGGCCGGACCCGGCGGTCGAGCGCGCGGCGCTGACGGCGCGTCTCGAGGCCGAGAAAGCCCGCCTGGCCGCTGCGGACGAGGCCCGCCGGCAGGCCGACGCCGAGGCCGCGGCTGCGGCCGAGGCGGCCCGTCGCGCTGCCGAGGAGGCGGCCCGTCGCGCCGCCGAGGCCGCCGCGGCGCAGCCGTCGACGGCGGGTGCTGAGGGCGGCGTGCCGCTGATCTTCCTGGTCATCATCGGGGTCATTGTCCTGGGCTTGGTGGTGGGCGCCATCGCGGCCTTCCTGCATCGCCGGGCCAAGGACCCGAAGCGCTTCTTCCAGGGCACCGGCCGGCTGCAGCGCGACTTCTGGGCGCAGGCCGAGGCCGACCCGACGCACTTTAAGTACGTCGCCTACCGCTACCCGACCATGGAAGAGGCGCGCTCGGCCCTGCTGCAGCTCTCCTACATCAACGAAGCACCCGGCGCCCAGTTGCGCTGTCACCGCGATATCCTCTACGGCTTCTACCCGCATCAGGACAAGTTCGTCAGCTTCGTCGGCGGCGCCAATCTGCACTACGCCCTCTGGCGTGAGGCCTCGGCGGTGCTGCCCGAGCTGCCCGGCGCGGAGTACTTCCGTGTCAGCACGGCCCCCGACGTGATGCTGGAGATCCCGGACATCGAGCAGCTCCTGCGCGATGAGGACCTCAAGATCGAGCACGTCGAGAATCGCGAAGGCGAGGGCGACGACTACTCGCGGTACTTCGTCTACCGCGCCCCGGACAAGCAGAACGCCCTGGAGTTCCTCAAGCGCGCCCGCGTCTCGGAGCCCGGCGTGCATGTCCTGGTGGAGACCCCCGAGGGCACCTGGGGCAAGGACGAGAACGGCATCTACCAGGAGTAGGGCGAGGGTTGACAGCGCCCGGCGCGGCGCCTTCCCGGCGGCCGGCGCCGGGGGGCGCCGTTCTTTCGCCACGGCGTCAGGGCCGGCGGGTCGACGGGCTACGCCTTGTCCAGGGCGCACCCTGAAGCGGTCTCGGTTGCAGGCCGGTCCCGCGCTGGTCTTGCCCTTGCTCTTGCCCCCGTCCCCGCTCTCGTCCTCGTTCCCGTTCCCGTCCCCGTCCCCGTCCCCGTCCCCGTTCCCGTCCTCGTCCTCGTCCTCGTTCTCGTTCCCGTTCTCGTCCTCGTTCCCGTCCTCGTCCTCGTTCCCGTCCTCGTTCTCGTTCCCGTTCTCGTCCTCGTTCTCGTCCTCGTCCTCGTTCCCGTTCTCGTCCTCGTTCCCGTTCTCGTCCTCGTCCTCGTCCTCGTTCCCGTTCTCGTCCTCGTTCCCGTTCTCGTCCTCGTTCCCGTTCTCGTCCTCGTTCCCGTCCTCGTCCTCGTTCCCGTCCTCGTTCCCGTTCTCGTCCTCGTTCCCGTTCTCGTCCTCGTTCCCGTTCTCGTCCTCGTTCCCGTTCTCGTCC
>JAAYZO010000014.1 GCA_012514865.1 Lentisphaerota bacterium
CCCGATGCCGGTGAGGTAGAGGTCAGCGCCGCGCGGTCCGACGCCGGTGACGATGGCGTCGAGGCAGTCCTGGCGGTGCCGTCGGGCCTCGTCCTGGAGCCAGCGCAGGCGCTTGATGTCGGCCAGATGGCGTTCGGCGGTCTGGGAGATCTTCTCACGGCCGGAGCACTCCAGGGCGATGCAGCGCAGCTCCGGTGCGGTCAGTGCCGCGGCCTGGCCGGCGAGGTGGGCCTTGAGGAGGCGGTGCGTGATCAGGTCCGGGTAGCGCCGGATCGGCGAGGTGAAGTGGGCGTAGTGCGACTTGGCCAGGCCGAAGTGGCCCTGGCGGTCGACCGCGTATTCGGCGCGGGGCAGGCTGCGCAGGAGGGTCGCGGTCCAGGCGGCCGCATCGGGGCGCCCGGCGAGGCTCTCGAAGAGTGCGGCGAGCTGCTGGCGGCCGGTGGGGACGACCTTGAGGACGCCGGCCTCGCGCAGGACCTGGCAGGTCTCGGCGAGGCGGCTGGTCTCGGGCTCCGGGTGGACGCGGTGGAGCTGTGCCAGGCCGGCCGCGGCGAGGGTC
This sequence comes from Lentisphaerota bacterium, assembly GCA_012514865.1. GTDB lineage: Bacteria > Verrucomicrobiota > Lentisphaeria > Oligosphaerales > JAFGRS01 > JAGVUW01. The sequence continues at coordinate 560 of JAAYZO010000014.1, forward strand.
CGGCAGGCGGCCTCGTTGGCGGCGAGCATGCACTCCTCGACGAGCCGATGGGCGTCATCCTGTTCCACCGTGGTGCAGCCGGCGACGCGGCCCTCGCCATCGAGTTCCAGGCGTATCTCGGGCGAGGACAGCTCGAGGGCGCCATCGGCGCGGCGGCGTTCGCGCAGAGCGCGGGCGAGGGTGGCGAGGGTGCGCACCGTCTGCAGGGTCCGGCGGTCCATTCCGGCGTTGGCGGCACTCGGGCTGTCGTTCAGGGCGGCGAGGGCCTGGGCGTAGGTCAGGCGCCGTCGCGAGCGCAGGATCGAGTTGACGAAGCGGGTCTTGCGGACCTCGCCGTCGGCGCTCATCAGGATGAGGGCGGTCATGGCCAGGCGGTCGACGCCGGGGTTGAGGCTGCAGAGGTCGTTCGAGAGTCTCTCCGGGAGCATCGGGATGACGCGGCCGGGGAGGTAGGTGCTGCAGCCGCGGGCGCGCGCTTCGCGGTCCAGGGCGGTGCCCGGGCGGACCATGTGGCTGACGTCGGCGACGTGCACGGCCAGCTCCCAGAGGCCGCTGCCGACCCGGCGCACCGAGAGGGCGTCATCGAAATCGCGGGACTCGGCCGGGTCGATGGTGATCACGAAGCGGTCGCGCAGGTCGACGCGTCCGGCCGTCTCTGCGGCGAGGGCCTCGCTGGCCTCCGCCTCGGCGCTGACCGCGGCGGGGAAGGCCTTGGGCAGGCCGTACTCGGCGAGGACGAGGCCGTCGTCGGTGGCGGGGTCGGCGTCATTGCCGATGATGGCGCTGACGCGTCCGCGCGGCGGCTGGGCGGGGTCGTTCCAGGGCTCCATGTCGACCTGGACCCAGGTGCCTTCGGGGACGGCGGTATCCGCAGGCAGCCGCAGGCAGTGCGGCGAGCGTGCGGCCAGGGGCATGGCGAAGCAGCCCTGGGCATCGCGTCGGACCTGTGCTGTGAGGGCCTGGCGGGAGCGCCGCAGGACCTCCACGATCATGCCCTCGGGCAGGCGGCCCAGGCTGGCCGGTGTCGGCGGCAGCCAGGCGCGCACCAGGTCACCGGGGAAGGCGGTGGCGGTGGAACCGGCCGGGATGAAGGCGAGGGTGCCCTTGCCGGGGCTCTCGAGGAAGGCGCTGCCGGCGCGGGTGAAGGCGAGGGTGCCCTCGACGAAGGTCCCGGCGGCGCGCAGGCGGTCGCGGCGCTCGCGGGTGAGCCAGCCGCGCTGGACGAGGTCCGCGATCAGGCGGTCATCGGGCCGGCCCGCGGCGGTGCGGTCGGAGCCGTCAGCGAGGGCGAAGGCCGCGCCGTCGGTGCGGCCGGCGAGGGCGAAGATGGGCCGGAGGGAGTCGGTGGTGAAACGCGCCTGGGGATGGCGGTGCGTGGGGGTACGGTCATGGGGAGCGTGGGTCATAGGATTCAGGATATTTCTTCTCTCCGTTCGCTGAGGGGGGATGCGCCGGTGCGACAGGCACCGAAGTCAGGGGCGGAAGCCGTCGGCCATGGGGGCGCGACAGGGGGCGTCAGCATTCCAGGGTGATGGCCCGCAGGGCGGGGCCGTCGTCGGGCACTCCGGGTGGAGGGCCGCCGAGGGAGGAGCAGTCGTCCGTCACAGGTTGCAGCAGCCGTCAGAGAACAAACCTCACAAAGGAACATAGTCATATCGTCGGGGGCCCGGCCACCAAGGTCAGGCGTTGCGGCGTTAGACTGCCGCCACGCGGCCTGGGTTCCCAGGAATCCCTCGCTGGCTCACTATAGCGCCGCGAGGGGGTTCCGCAAGGCGTCCGCCGCCGTGCGCAGGGCTGTTTGGAAGTCCGGTTCTGGCACCCCTCCAGGGTGCATGGCGTGCAATCCGCGTTTCCGGGGGTCGGGCTGCGCGCGACCCCCGGCTACGATCTGGCACCCCTCCAGGGTGACCGAGTGA
>JAAYZO010000907.1 GCA_012514865.1 Lentisphaerota bacterium
CAGGTCGCGGATCTCGTTGCGGCGGCTGTTCAGAAACAGCGCCGCCGAGACCGCGCGGCTCTGGGCGTCGCCGAGGAGAGCCCGGCCGGCCTGACGCCGAATCGCCGCCTGCGAGAAGGCCAGGCGAGCCGGCAGCGCGACGGCCAGGACCAGCACCCCGGCCACAGCCAGGCTGCACAGTACGCTGCGCCGCGATCCACGCAGCCATGTCTTCACCGCTGCCTCCTCTGGAACCGACGACACACCGCAACCGCGACGACGCTGACCGGGACCGCCCGCGCCGCCCGCGACACCCGCAGACCGACCGTGAGGACCCCCGACGCGGCGCCCCGCCACACCGTCCGCAAGACCCTATGCCGCATACCATAGCCCCGGCAGACGGCGCCGTCACCCGGACCGCCGCAGGCGAGTAGGTCCACGGCGCCGGCCGTGGACCTCCCGGGCGCCGGCAGCGCCCGGGCGAGCGCCACTCGTCTCGTGGCGCCCGCCGCCGCCCCGCCGGCGCCCGGCGCGCCGAAGGGGGCACCGCGAACGATCGCGTCAGGCGACCCTCTGATCCTCCCCGCCTCTGCGGTTTCTGCGTCCTCTGCGGTGAGATGTCCTGTGCGAGCGGCGAACTCTGTCTCGATCGCCCCCGCGAGCCCCCGCCGCGGGCGGCCCCTCAGGCATCCGCGGCCGGCGGCAACGCCGTCTTCTGCTGATTGCGGTCGACGCAGACAAAGGTGATCGTCGTCTCGAAGACGTGGTATTCCTCGATCTCGCCGCACTCCTGGGCAAAGACGCGCACGCTGTAGCGCACGCTGGTGGTCCCGACCGCACCGCGACGGACCTCGAAGCGCAACGTCGAGCCGCATTTGACGCCGCGCGTGAAGGAGACATCCGCCATGGCCCGGGTCACCAGCCGCGCCCCCGGGAAATCGCGCACCGCCACCAGGTAGGCATACTCGTCGATCCACTTCAGCATCTGCCCGCCGAACAGATTGCCGTAGTGATTCATGTGCTCGGGTCGAACAATGGTCAACAGGTCCATAGCGCGGACTCCTGACAGCGACGCAGGCGCCGCACCGCGAAACCCGCGGCGCCGGCCTGGCCAGACGCGCGCAACATAGCGCCCGGCCGCGCCAAGACGAACCCGCCGGCGCCCAGGGCCGTTTGAAGATCGCGGCGGCGCTCACTCGGTCACCCTGGAGGGGTGCCAGAACCGGACTTTCAAATAGCCCTGGCCGGCGCCGCGGTGCTGTTGCCGGATCCGCCAAAGGCGTTACATTGTGGACCATCGGTGCCGACAAACGGCGCCCGACGCAACAGAGTGGCCGCTGTCCGATCCACGGGACACTGATCGCGGCTGCAGGAGTAGGCGACTTGCCGCGCGCATTCCTCAAGAAGCTCTTCGGCCTCATCGGAGGCCGCCGTACCCCCGAAGACCAGCCCGCCAAGGCAGCCCCGGACGCCGCCGGGAAGGCCCCCGCCAAGCCCCCGGAGAAGGCCCCGGCAAAGACCAGGGCGACGCCGCGGCCGCACCGCGCCGGCCAGGACGCCGGCGCCCAGCCGACCGAGGAGGCCCGCCCGGCCCGGCCGCACCGCGCCGGCCAGGACAGCAGCGCACCTCGCACCGAGGACGGCCGGCCGCACCGCGCCGGCCGTGACGAACGCCAGCCCGGCCGGCCGCGGAATGCGCCGCGCGGGCCGTCCCGCGATCGCCGCGAGAGCCCCGCCGACACCCCGGCTCCAAGCGCCGACACGCCGCCGCCAGACTCGGCCGAACGCCCGCCGCGCTCGCGCGGCAGGGGCCGTAGCCGCCGCGACGGCGAGGGCAGCCCCGGCGAGGCCGCCGAGCCCAACCGCCGCGCCGAGCTGGCCCTCCCCGACATGAGCGGCTGGGATCTGCCGCCGGTGCCCGAGCACGACGACGACGTGGTCTGCTTCCGCGACCTCGGCCTGCACCCGCGCATCATGCGGGCCCTGATCGCGGACCTCCATTTCAGCGTCTGCACCCCGATCCAGGGCCTGGCCCTGCCCTTCAGTCTGGCCGACGCCGACCTCGCCGGGCAGGCCCAGACCGGCACCGGCAAGACCGCCGCCTACCTCATCACCATCCTGCAGCGCTTCCTCAACGACCACACGCCGCGCCAGGCCAATCAGCCCTTCGCCCTGGTCCTGGCCCCCACCCGCGAACTCGCCGACCAGGTCGAGAAGGACGCCCACGCCATCGGCGCCTACTGCGGCATCCACACCCTGGCAGTCTACGGCGGCGTCGACTACGACCGCCAGCGCGATCACATCGCTACCGGCCTGGATATCGTCGCCGCCACCCCCGGCCGCCTCATCGACTACCTGCGCCAGGACGCCATCGACCTCTCGCGCGTCCAGGTCCTCGTCATCGACGAGGCCGACCGCATGCTCGACATGGGCTTCATCCCCGACGTCCGCCGCATCATCGCGCGCGTGCCGTCGCCCGGCCAGCGCCAGACCCTGCTCTTCAGCGCCACCCTGTCGAAGGACATCCTGCGCCTGGCCCAGGGCTGGATGCGGCCGGACCCGGTCACCGTCGAAGTCGACGCCGAGAACATCGTCGCCGACGGCATCGAGGAGCGCGTCTATGTCGTCTCCAGCCACGAGAAGCTCGCCGTCCTCCTCTGGATCCTCCGCCACGAAGAGGCCTCACGCGTCCTCATCTTCCGCAACCGCCGCCGCGATGTCGAAGACCTCTACGCCGACCTCGTCCGCTATGGCGTGCGCGCCGAGATGCTCAGCGGCGATGTCTCGCAGAACCGCCGTATGAAGGTCCTCGAGCAGTTCCGCCGCGGCGAGATCCCGGTGGTCGTCGCCACCGACGTGGCCGGCCGCGGGATCCACATCGAGAACGTCACCCACGTCATCAACTACGACTTCCCCTTCGAAGCCGAGGACTACGTCCACCGCATCGGCCGTACCGGCCGCGCCGGCAAGACCGGCCAGGCCATCAGCTTCGCCGGCGAGGACTGCGCCTTCGTCATCCCCGATATCGAGGCCTACATCGAACGGCCCCTGCCCTGCGTCCAGCCCACCGACGAGATGCTCGTCATGCCGCCGCC
>JAAYZO010000122.1 GCA_012514865.1 Lentisphaerota bacterium
ACCTCAAGGATCTCGGCCAGCTGGTGGCGCGCGAGATCGAGGCGGCAGGGGGCGTGGCCAAGGAATTCAATACGATAGCAGTCGACGATGGCATCGCCATGGGGCATGACGGGATGCTCTATAGCCTGCCGAGCCGCGAGCTGATCGCCGACAGCGTCGAGTACATGGTCAACGCCCACGTCGCCGACGCCCTGGTGTGCATCTCGAGCTGCGACAAGATCACCCCCGGCATGCTCATGGCCGCCATGCGCCTGAATATCCCGGCGATCTTCGTGGCGGGCGGGCCGATGGAGGCCGGCAAGGCGGTGACCAGCCAGGGCACCGTCGGCCTGGACCTCATCGATGCCATGGTCAAGGGCGCCGATCCGTCGGTCTCAGACGCCGACCTGGCCGAAATCGAGCGCCATGCCTGCCCGACCTGCGGGTCGTGCTCGGGCATGTTCACGGCCAACAGCATGAACTGCCTGACCGAGGCCCTCGGGATCTCCCTGCCCGGCAACGGCACCATCCTGGCGACGCACACCCTGCGCCGCAGCCTCTTCGAGCAGGCCTCCCGGCGCATCGTCGAGATGTGCCGTCAGCACTACCTCGAGGGCGACGACTCGGTCCTGCCGCGCGCCATCGCCTCGAAGGCCGCCTTTGAGAATGCTATGGCCCTTGACGTGGCCATGGGCGGCTCGACGAACACCGTCCTGCACATCCTGGCCGTGGCCCGCGCCGCCGGCGTCGACTTCACCATGGCCGACATCGACCGCATCAGCCGCCGCGTACCCTGCATCTGCAAGGTGGCGCCGAGTTCGCATTACCACATCGAGGACGTCGCCCACGCCGGCGGCATCCCGGCCATCATGGGCGAGCTGGACCGCGCCGGGCTTATCCACCGCGATTGCCCGACCGTCTCCGGCCGCAGCATGGGCCAGCAGCTCCGCGAAGAGGACATCCGCAGCCCCGCGGCCCTGCCGGCCGCGCGCGAGCGCGCCCTCGCCGCGCCGGGCGGGAAGCTCTGCAACCGCGGCATGGCGCAGTCGGCCACCTACGAGGCGCCGGACACCGACACCGTCACCGGCTGCATCCGTGACATGAAGCACCCGTACAGCCAGGACGGCGGCCTCTGCGTCCTCTTCGGCAACCTCGCCACCGACGGCTGCATCGTGAAGACCGCCGGCGTCGACAAGAGCATCCTGACCTTCTCCGGGCCGGCCCGCGTCCTCGACTCGCAGGACCAGGCCGCCGAGGCCATCCTCGGCGACCGCATCCGCCCCGGCGACGTGGTCGTCATCCGCTACGAGGGCCCCAAGGGCGGCCCGGGCATGCAGGAGATGCTCTACCCGACCAGCTACCTGAAGACGAAGCACCTGGACAAGGCCTGCGCCCTGGTGACCGACGGCCGTTTCAGCGGCGGCACCTCGGGCCTGTCCATCGGCCATGTCTCGCCCGAAGCCGCCGCCGGCGGCGTCATCGGCCTGATCAGGGATGGCGATGTCATCGAGATCGACATCCCGCGGCGCCACATCGCGGTGCGCCTCTCCGACAAGGAGCTGTCGGCGCGCCGACAGGCTATGGAGGCCCTCGGCAGCGCCGCCTGGAAGCCGCAGCGCCAGCGCGAGGTCTCCGAAGCCCTGCGCGCCTACGCCCTGCTGACCACCTCGGCCGCCACCGGCGCCATCCGCGACGTCGACCAGGTGTCGTAGGGAGAGGACGACGGGACGACGGGACGACGGGACGACGGGACGACGGGACGACGGGACTACAGGACCACAGGACTACAGGACCACAGGACTACAGGACCACAGGACTACAGGACGACAGGACCACGGGGCGACGGGCAGAGTCCGTCTGGATCCGTACTACTATCCGTCGGAAACTTGCTTTGCTGGCAAGTTTTCGACTGCGGACGCCCGACGCCCGAGACCCGACTCCCGGTAGAGCCAACCCCCGACCCCCGCGGCCCGTGGCCCGACCCCGTGCCCGAAGATCGCGTCCGTGTCCGTCCGTGCCCGTCAGTGTTCGTCCGTGTCTTGGGCGCGGTGGCCGCGTTCCCGCGGCCCGGTAAAGCCAACCCTCGACACCCGACCCTCA
>JAAYZO010000908.1 GCA_012514865.1 Lentisphaerota bacterium
GGACGCCACCGCCGCCGACACCGCCGCGGCACCGGCCGCCGCCGGCAGCGGCGATGGCCTCCGGCAGCTCTGGCGCTACGCCGATTTCAGGGTCCTCGCACCCGCCAGCAGCCTGCCCGGGACGCGCCTGCACAGCACCATCCAGCCGCTCCCCAAAGAAGAGGTCGGTCATGGCACCGGCCGCGTCGAGGACCTCCTCCAGAGCGGCGCCAATATCATGTTCAGACCCGGCGAGGCCGTCGTGCTGACGATCGACTTCCCGGAGGCGCGACCGGTGCATGAGGTCGTCATCGCCTCACGGCAGCTGCGCACGTTCCAGGGCGGCTGCGGCCTGCGCCGGGTCGTCGTCTCGGGCAGCTCCGACGGCTTCAAACAGGACCGCCGGCGCCTGGCGGAGGTGAGCCACGACAAGGCCCCCGAGGATGGCCTGGTCGACTACCCGGCCGGCCTCGAGGGCAAGCCGGCCGTGAGCAGCCTGCGCCTCGAGATCGAGCCGTGGAGCCCGACGCACCGCATCTACCTCGACTCGGTGCAGATCATGACCCAGGCCGGCCTGGCCGAACTCGCCGAGGCCGGCTTCCAGATCCACGCCATGGCCACCTGCGACCTCGATGGCGACGGCCGCCATGAGGTCCTCGCCGGCGGCACCGACCGCATCATCCATGCCATCGGCGCCGACGGCACCCGCCGCTGGCAGGTCCCAGTCGGCGCCCGGATCAACGCCATGGCCATCGCCGACAGCCGCAAGGCCGGCGGCGGTCTGACCGTGGCGGCGGCCTGCGAGGACAAGACCCTCTACGCCGTCAACGCCGACGGCCGGAAGGCCTTCACCGTCACCCCGCCGCCGCGCACCTACGCCCGCCCGGGCTACCGCGGCGTGGCGCCCTTCCAGAGCCGCCTGACGGTCCTGTTCAGCACCGACCTCGAGGGCGACGGCCTGGCCGAGCTGGTCGTCGGCTCGGCGAACTGGCGGACCTACGTCTACGACCACCGCGGCGAGCTGCGCTGGGACGAGGTCTGCTGGGCCCACACGCCGACCTGCGGGGCCGCCTTCGACCTCGATGGCGACGGCCGTATGGAGGTCGTCATGGGCAATACCTACGCCCCGGCGGTCATCTACTCGGCCGAGGGCAAGGTCATCGGCAGCGCCGGCGGCACCCACCACGCCGGACCGACCGCCATCGCCTGCGCCGACCTCGATGGCAATGGCAAGGGCGAGGTCATCGTCGGCGACCGCAGCGGCGCGCTGTCCTTCAGGGAGTGGCAGGGCCGCAACCTGCCGACGCATGCCACCGGCAGCGACGTCACCGCCCTGGCGGTCTTCGACGCCGATGGCGATGGCCGCCTCGAGACCGCCGCCGCCTCGCGGAACCAGATGCTCTACCTCTTCGATGCCGACGGCCAGCCCATCCGCCAGATGCCCCTCCTGACCACCTGCCGCAGCCTGGCCGTGGCCGACCTCCTCGGCGACAAGACCCCGGAGCTGATCGCGGCCTGCGAGGATGGCCAGGTGAAGGTCCTCAGCCTCACCGGCGAGGTCCTGGCCCGCTTCGCCGGCCAGGGCTGGATGCGCCACGTGGCCGTCTGCGACCTCGATGGCAACCCCGCCACCCGCGAGATCGTGGCCGCCTGCGACGACGGCAGCATCTACGCCCTCCAGATCACCCCCTGAAGCGCGCCGGCCTGAAGGTCGGCTTTCTCCTGAAGAAGAACCACGAATGAACACGAATGGACACGAATGGGGCAGAAGGAGCGCGGCAAGCCCAGCCTGCCGCCACCCCACCGGGCCGCGCCATCTGTGTTCATTCGTGGTTGGCCCCATGAGCGGCGTGGACCAGGGGAGTGCAACCGCGAATGGACACGAATGAACGCCAATGGGTTCTGGGAAAAGAGGTTCGTGAGATTGTCGGCTGTGCCATGGAGGTGCTAAACACCCTGGGTCACGGCCTGCTTGAGAGGCCCTACGAGAATGCGTTGGTTGTGGAGTTCGGGTTGCGCGGCATACCGTTCCATCAGCAACCGCGATACGACGTGCTGTATAAGGGGGTCCACGTCGGCGAGTACGTTCCCGACCTGATCGTGCGAGCACAGATCGTCGTGGACGCCAAAGTCATCGAGCAGATCACGGATCACGAACTCGGCCAGGTGATGAACTACCTGCGCATCACCGGCCTGAAGGTCGGCCTCATCCTCAACTTCAGGCGCGCCAGACTGGAATGGAGACGAGTGGTTCTGTAGGTAGGAGCCACGAATGAACACCAATGAAAACCAGTAGAGCAGGAAGAGCGCGTCGCGCCCCGGCAACGAGCACCTGTCAAGGCAACGCGGTGTCGATGACTCTCGCGGCCACTCGCCAAAGCCGATCTCTCTTCATTCGTGTCCATTCGTGTCCATCCGTGGTTCTCTTCCGAGGCGCGGCGGACGACCCGCCGGGAGGGGCGGTTCGTGACGGAATTGCGTTTGACGTCAGCGCGGCTCGGACTACGTTGCATCTCCTAGCCGCAGAGGTAGTGGACAAGCCCGCCCGCCGAGACCACCCGGTCGACCAGGAGCGATGAGCGAGGACAGCCTTCCAGGCGAGCAGCCCCGACTGGGGGAGGTGCAGTCCGCCCGTTTGGCGGAGCTGCCCGATGACGTCCGCGAGCGCCTGCCGCGCTGGCTCGCGCCCGGCGAGTACCTCGCCGCCTTCCTCTATGCCGACATCCTCCCCGACGGCTCGTTCGGCGAGCGCTGGGTACTTCTGACCAACCGCCGGGTGATGGTCCTCGGCAGTCCCGATGGCAAGGGCGCCGTCGATCTGGAGTTCGAGTTGCCGCTGGCCGAGGTCGACAGCGCTGCCACGCGCTCGTACATCGGCTCGGCCGCCGTGATCCTGACCTGCCGCGAGCGCGCCTACGAGCTGGCGCGGTACTGCCTGGGCTCGCAGCACGAAGCCCTCGACCTGTGCTACTACATCAACGAGGTCGTCAAACGCCGCAAGGAGGGCACCCCCTTCGAGGAGGTCCCCCCGCCGGTGACCGAGCGGCCCTCGAACCGCTGTTCGAACTGCGGCCGGGCTCTGGGGCGCTGGGGCGAGGTCTGCCGGCACTGCATGGACAGCCGCAAGATCGTCCTGCGGCTCTGGCAGCACCTCTGGCCCTACCGCTGGCAGGCGGCCTGCGGCCTGGGGCTGACCCTCCTGATCACGGCGTTGCAGCTCATGCCGCCGTACCTGACCAAGACCCTCATCGACGACGTCATCACCCCGGGCGACCTGCCGAAGCTGCCGGTGGTGGTCGGCATCCTCATCGCGGTCAATGTCCTCTCGGCGGGCATCTCGGTGTTCCGCGGCTATCTGATGTCGTGGCTGGGGCAGCGTGTGCTGCTCGACATGCGCACCGAGCTGTACACCCGCTTGCAGATGCTGCGCCTGCGCTTCTATGCCCAGCGCGAGACCGGCCGCATCATGTCGCGCCTGACCAGCGACCTCGGGCGGCTGCAGCACTTCGTCGCCGCCGGGGCGCAGGACCTCCTCATCAACATCGCTACCATGGTCATCATCGCCTGCATCCTCCTCGGGATGAACTGGAAGCTCTTCCTGATGGCCCTGGCGCCGACGCCGATCATCGCGATCAGCACCTACGTCTTCGGCCGGCGCGTCCACCTGCTCTTCCACCGCATCTGGCGGCGCTCGGCCGGCCTGAATGCCATCCTGGCCGACACCATCCCCGGCATCCGTGTCGTCAAGGCCTTCGCCCAGGAGCAGCGCGAGGCAGGGCGCTTCCAGCGCACCAGCGACGACCTGTTCAGCGCCGAGATGCGGGCGGCGAAGGTCTCGGCGGGCTTCTATCCCTTCCTGGGGCTGCAGACGACCCTGGGCTCGATCCTGATCTTCAGCCTGGGCGGCCTGATGGTGATCAACGGCGAGGCGACGGTCGGTACCCTGGTAGCCTTCACCAACTACCTGTGGCGTTTCTACCGGCCGGTGCAGGAATTCGGCCATATGAACCACAGCCTGCAGACCTGCCTGACCTCGGCCGAGCGCGTCTTCGAGATCATGGATGCCGACCCGGAGCCGATTCTGAAGCCGGGCCTGATCCTGAAGCCGCTGCGTGGCGAGGTCGAATTCCGCCACGTGCGCTTCTCGTACGCCCCGGGGCGCTACGCCCTGGACGACGTCAGCTTCACGGTCGAGCCCGGCGAGATGATCGGCCTGGTCGGCCCCAGCGGCGCCGGCAAGAGCACCCTGGTGCACCTCATCGCGCGCTTCTACGACGTCGAGGAGGGCGAGATCCTCATCGACGGCCACAACATCCGCGAGTTCGACCTGCAGTGGTTCCGCCAGCAGATCGGCGTGGTGCTGCAGGACCCGTACCTCTTCCGCGGCACGGTCTGGGAGAACATCGCCTACGCCAACCCGAGCGCCTCGGTCGAGGAGATCATCGCGGCGGCCAAGGCCGCCAATGCCCACGAGTTCCTGGTCAATCTCCCGGATGGCTACGACACCATGATCGGCGAGCGCGGCCAGACCCTCTCCGGGGGCGAGCGCCAGCGCATCTCGATCGCGCGGGCGGTGCTGCGCGACCCGAAGATCCTGATTCTGGACGAGGCCACGGCCTCGGTCGACACCGAGACCGAGGCGAAGATCCAGAGCGCCCTCGAGCGCCTGGTCAGGAACCGCACCACCTTCGCCATCGCGCACCGCCTCTCGACCCTGCGCAACGCCCACCGCCTGCTGGCGCTGGAGCGCTCGCGGCTGGTCGAGATCGGCACCCACGACGAACTCATCGCCCAGGACGGGCTCTACGCCCGACTGTGCCGGCTGCAGCAGGAGACGTCCCGCGTGCGCGCGGTCTAGCCGCGGCACGGTGACACTCGAGGAGATGCCCTGGTCATGCCCGGAGAAACGGCACCAGCACCACCGGCTGCGACGACGCCCGAGGCCGCCGCCGCGGCGGACCTGGCCATCACGCCGGACCGCGTCCGACTCTGGGAGGACGACTTCATGGTCGTCCACGCCGAGATCGACGGCGCCGTCCATGACGACATCCGCGCCCGGCGGCTCTTCCCGCTCTCCGGCAAGGCCGACTACGTCAGCCTGGTCAGCGAGCGCAATCAGGAGGTCGCCCTCCTGGCCCACCCCGACCGCCTCGACAAGGCCAGCCGGGCCGTCCTCGAGCACGCCCTGGAGCGGCTCTACTACCGCGCCACCATCCTCCGGGTCGACCAGATCACCGAGACCCTGGGCGTGAGTTTCTGGGAGGTCTTCACCGACCGCGGCTACGCCCGTTTCGAGGTCGTGGACCGCCAGCAGCACATCCGCATCCTCCCCGGCGGGCGCTTCGTCATCACCGACGTCGACGGCAATCGCTTTGAGATACCGGACTTCAGACGGCTGGACGCGCGCAGCCAGGCCCTCATCGAGACCGAGACCTGAGCCGACCGGACCAGCCCAGAGGCACTGACGGAGCACTATGGCAGACTCAGAGAAGCCCAACCATCACTACGACCTTCGTCGGGACTCGCGGGGTGTCGAGCCCGTGCGTGCCGGCAGCCCCTGGCGCGCCCGTCTGGCCTGGTGGGGCGGCACGGCGCTCGTGCTGACGCTGCTTCTGAGCGCCTGGGCGATCTGGCGGCGCGTCGTCTTCGTACACACCCTCGGCTGCCGGGTCCAGGCCGCCGTCATCCAGCTCTCGCCCGAGGTCGACGCGCGCCTGCATGAGATCCTGGTGAGCGAAACGCAGTCCGTGCGCAAGGGCGAGGTCCTGGCGCGTCTGGACGACACCGAGATCCAGGCGGCGCTGGCAGCGGCGCAGGCCCTGCGCTCGATGCGTCAGAGCGACCACGTGCAGGCGCAGGCGCGCGAGCGTCTCGCCGCGGCGCGACTGCAGGCCGACATCGAGGCGGCGCGGGCCGGCGTCGTCATGGCGCAGGCGCGCCTGGCCAGCATCGCCACCGAGCTCGAGAGCCGGCAGCGGCGCCTCCCGGAGGAGGTCCGCCGCGCCCAGGCCCAGCACGAACGCGAGGGCGCCGTCCAGCAGCGCCTCGAGCGCGGCGCCCGGCCGGAGGAGATCGAGGCCGCCAAGGCCCGCGTCGCCTCGGCACAGGCCACCCTCGCACTCTGCCAGATCGAGGTCGAGCAGTCGCGACAGCTCGTCCAGGAGGGCATCGACTCGCAGTATATCTTCGAAGCCCGCAAGACACGCCTGGAGACGCAGCGCAACACCCTCCGCGAGGCCGAGCTCAACCTCGCCCTCATCGAGGCCGGCGCCACGACTGAGGAACTCGCCGCGGCGCGGCTCCTGACCGAGGTGCGCTCGGCCGAGCTGGCCATGGCGCGGCTGGGCGAACTCGACCTGGCCGACCTGCGCAGCCAGCAGCAGGTCCGCGAGGCGGAACTGGCCGAGGCGGAGGCCTTCCTGCGCCAGACCGAGGCACGCCGCGAGGAACTGGCCATCAGCCAGCAGCAGACCCTGGCGGCACAGGCCGAGCTGGAGCGTGCCGAGGCCGAGTTGCGCTCGCGCCAGGCGGCTCTGCAGGACCACGAGATCCGCAGCCCGGTCGACGGCGTCGTCGTCCGCGTCCTCGCCAAGGTCGGCGAGTCGTGCCGCCGCAGCCTACCGCTGATCCTGGTGGCCGACGCGGCCGTGCCGCGCTGGGTCGAGGGCTACGTCACCGAGGCCGACGCCATGCATGTGGATGTCGGCCAGACCGCCCGCGTGCGCATCCCGGCGAATTCCTTCCATGCCATCACGGCCCGCGTCACCGCCATCGGGCTGCACACGCAGTCGCTCGACCTGGGCGGCGACTCCGGGGCCATGGGCGCGACCCGCTTCGGTCAGCCGGACCGGGTCTGGATCAAACTCACACCCGACGAGCCCCTGGAGCCCCTGGCGGTGACCGGGACCTCGGCGCGAGCCCTGATACGGGTGCGCTGAGCCGGCAGCGGCGACGGCAGCGCGGCTCCGTGCCGCGGCGGCGACCCGCAGAAGAGGAGAGACTCTCGTGCAGATGGACTCATGGGCGGCCCGGCCGGCATGGCGCCGGTGGGCCGCAGGCGCTCGCCGTACGGCCCTGATCATCCTGACGACGGCGGCCGGCGCCGTGACCGCTGCCGGCGCCACGGCGGCCGCCGCGGCAGACCCGCCAATGCCGGCCCTGCCACAGCCCCTGGCCTTGCGCGAGGCCTTCGAGCTGGCCCTGCGCCACAACAAGGAGGTCCAGGTCGCCGACCTCACCGCCGCCGCCGACCGCGAACGCGTGACGCAGGCCCACGGCGACTTCGATCCCCGGCTCTTCGGCGAGGCCACTCAGGGCGCCGCCGACCAGCCCGGCCTCGCCGACGACGGCGACCGCCTCAGCCATGGCCTGGCCGCCGCCGGGCTGCGCCAGCGGCTGACCACCGGGACCACCTGGGAGGCCGCCTCCGAGTGGGACTACAGCGATCGCGACGGCGCCGGCAGCGACGGCTTCCCACAGCATGGCACCGGCGCCCGGGTGACCCTGCGCCAGGACCTCCTCAAGGGCTTCGGACGCGACCCCAACCGCGCCGGCATAAGGGTGGCCCAGAACACCTGGCGCAGCTCGCGCGAGGGCAGCCGCGACACGCGCATCGTGACCCTCCTCGACGTCGAGGCGGCCTACTGGGGCCTCTTCTATGCCCAGGCCGACCTCGGCGTACGCCGGAAGCAGCTCGACCGCGCCAACCGCCTGGTGGCGGTGGCCGAGTCACAGGTCCGCGTCGGCCAGGTGGCGCCTATCGAGGTGACGCGAGCGCGCTCCAGCGCCGCGGCGCAGGCGGTGGCCATCCTCGACGCCCAGAGCCGCGTCACCCTGCTCCAGCACCGCCTCCTGCGTCTGCTCGGCATCCTCGATCCCGAGCGCATGCCCGA
>JAAYZO010000123.1 GCA_012514865.1 Lentisphaerota bacterium
CACCACCACGCCGCGGCGGCTGTCACTGGCTATCGATATGTCATTCATGCGGACCTCGCTTGCCCAAGACCACCCCCCCGCGCCCCGGCCGGCACGCCCGGCGGCGCCCTCATCGCGACGCCGCGGCCGCGGCCGGCCTAAGCTAACCTGGATTCTTCGCGAAGCACCCGTGCTTCGCGAAGAATCCACGTGCGCCGCACAACACTGCGGCGCAGGTTCCGACGCGCGTCGCGATGCGCCGCCTGCTCAAGGTTAGCCCTGAGCAAGAGGCCGCAAGTGCCTCGCGTCGAAGCCCGAAGGGTGACCTGTTCGCGGGCCGCCTCGCGGCGCGTGAAGAGGTCAGGCTAAGGCCGCGACCGCCGCGCGGCAAGGCTCGCCGAGCCGCGGCGCCGGGGAGGGGTCAGACGGGTCAGACGGGTCAGACGGAGCTGGCGTTGACAGCCCGCGGGCCGGACGCTAGATTCCACCGTACGACTGTGGTGGTGATCTCGCGAGGATGGAGGCGTCGAGCTGCCGTGTCCGATCTCTTTGCTGGCTCTTCCTATCGCACTCCCGACGTGGTTCCGCGGCCGTTGCTGGTGCGTCTCCTGGGCTGGTCGCGGCTGCCCTTCTACGCGTATGTCTTCCGAGAGCTCAATGCCGGTCGCCGGGCCGCGCTGGCGGGTCGTTTCGACGCGGCCGAGTTCGCGCGGCGTTCCGAGGGCATCATCCGGGCGGCGGAGTGCTGTGGCGGTCGTCTCGAGGTCACCGGCCTGGAGCACCTCGGCGTGGTGGCCGGGCCGGTGGTGGTCCTCGGCAACCACATGAGTTTCCTGGAGACCTTCGCCCTGCCGGCCATGATCCTGTCGCGCAAGGACGTCTGCTTCGTGGTCAAGCAGTCGCTCCTGGACCACCCCTTCCTCGGGCCGGTGCTGCGCGGCCTGGACGCGATCGCCCTGACGCGGACCAACCCGCGCGAGGACCTGCGCGTCATCCTCCAGGAGGGCGTCCGGCGCCTGCAGTCCGGCCAGTCCCTGTGCATCTTCCCGCAGAGCACCCGGAGTCACGACTTCGTGGCGGCGAACTTCAGCAGCATCGGCACGAAGGTCGCGCAGCGTGCCGGCTGTCCGGTGGTGCCGGTGGCCCTGCGCACGGATTTTGTTGGCAACGGGACCCTGATCAAGGACCTCGGCCCGGTCTATCCGGAGCGCGCCATCCGCTTCGCCTTTGGTGCGGCGGTGGATGCCGCCGATGCGCGGGCGGCGCAGCAGCAGGTCGTCGCCGCGATCAGCGCCAGTCTGTCGGCCTGGGGCGTGGTCTGCCGCTGACCTGAAGTATCCGCGAAGCGCCGACGCTTCGCTCATAATCCACTTGCGCCGCCATGTACTGCGGCGCAAGTTCCGACGCGCGCCGCGTGGCGTCGCTGGCTCAAGGTCAGCCCTGAGCAAGAGGCCGCAAGCGCCTCGCGTCGAGGCCCGAAGGGTGTCCTGTTCACGAGCCGTCATACGGCGCGTGAACAGGTCAGGCTGAGGGCGCCGGGAGGCGCCTCAGGTCTCGACCTCGACCGGCGGGCGATTGAAGACGCGGCGTTCGCGGGCCTTGGGCCGTGCCAGGTTGGCCTTCTGGAGCAGGACGCCGTCGCCGGCGAGGCGTCGCAGGCCCTGCCGGAAGGCCTCGCTGTTGGCGATGGTCAGGTCGTCGGCCTGGACGAAGGCGATCTCGCCGCCCTCGCAGATGAGGCAGAAGATGACGGGGGTCGGTCCGGGGTGCTGGCGGCAGAGGTCGGCCAGCTGGCGGACCTTCTCGCGGCTCATGTCCTTCTGGCGCAGGCGTATGTGGACCTCGGCGGTGAGGATCTCGGCGGCCTGCTCCAGCGGCAGGATCTTCTCGGCGATGACCTTGGCGTTCTCCTCCTCGCGGCGGCTGAAGACGCCCTCGACGAAGACCAGCGAGTCGGGCTTGAGGACCTCGGCATACTCGCCGTAGCGGTCGGCGAAGACCATGCACTCGATTTCGGACTCGCGGCTCTCGAGGGTGAGGATGGCCCAGGGGCGGTTGTCGCGTTTCGAGCGCTTGGTATCGATGTGGCTGATGATGCCGCCGATGCGGGTGCCGGTGTTGTCGTCGAGGGCGCTGAGTTCGGCGATGGTCTCGATCTGGAAGGTCTGCAGGACATCGGCGAACTGGTCGGTCGGGTGGCTGGTGACGTAGAAGCCGAGGAGTTCCTTCTCGTAGCTGAGCAGCTCGCGCTGGTCCCACTCGGGCAGGTCCGGCGGGGTGAGCTGCAGGACGGCGCTGTCCTCCGGGGCGAGGAGGGCGAAGAGCGAGCCCTGGCCGAGGCGGCGGTCGGTCTGGGTCTGCTGGGCGCGCTGCATGGCCTCATCGAGGAGGCTGAAGATCTGGGCGCGGCGCAGGCCGAACGAGTCGAAGGCGCCGGCCTTGGTGAGGTTCTCCATGACGCGGCGGTTCAGGCCGCTGTCGACGCGTTCGCAGAAGTCCAGCAGGCCGGTGAAGGGTCCGCCCCGCTGGCGCTGGGCAATGATGGCCTCGGCGGCGCCGCTGCCGACGCCCTTGATGGCGCCGAGGCCGAAGCGTATGACCCCGTCGCTGACGCCGAAGCGCAGGAGGGAGTGGTTGACGTCGGGCGGCATGATGCGCAGGCCCATATGGCGGGCTTCGGCGATGTAGAAGGCCATCTTCTCGGCGTTGCCGAGCTCGCCGTTGAGCATCGCGGCCATGAACTCGGCCGGGTAGTTGGCCTTGAGGAAGGCGGTGCGGTAGCTCATCAGGCCATAGCAGGCCGAGTGGCTCTTGTTGAAGCCGTAGCTGGCGAACTTGAGGATCTTGCCCCAGATGCTCTCGGCGACCTCGCGGCTGTAGCCGCCGTGGTTGACGACGCCCTCGCAGAACTTCTCGCCGTACTCGAGGAGATCCTTCTCCTTCTTCTTGCCGATGGCGCGGCGCATGACGTCGGCCTGCGCCAGGGTGAAGCCGGCGACGGCCTGGCAGACCTGCATGATCTGCTCCTGGTAGACCATGATGCCGTAGGTCTCCGAGAGGAGCTGCCGCATCTCCGGGGTCTCGTAGTCCGGGGTCTCGCGCCCGAACTTGCAGTGGATGAAGGTCGGGATGAACTCCATCGGCCCCGGGCGGTAGAGCGCCACCAGGGCGATGATCTCCTCCAGCTTGCTGATGCCGAAGCTGCGGCAGAGGTCCTGCATGCCGCCGGACTCAAGCTGGAAGACGCCGACGGTGTTGCCGTGGTTGAGCAGCTCGTAGGTGCGGGCGTCGTCGAGGGGGATGTCATCGGCCCGCAGCGGGGTCTCGCCGCGCCCCGTGATCATCTCCAGGGTGTCCTCGATGACGGTCAGGGTCTTCAGCCCCAGGAAGTCCATCTTCAGCAGGCCGAGCTCCTCGCAGGGCGCGGCCGGGAACTGGGTGATCCACTCGCGGTTGGCGCCGCGGGCCAGGGGCACGATGTTGTCCAGGGGCTGGTCGCCGATGATCACGCCGCAGGCATGGATGCTCTGGTTGCGGTTGAGGCCCTCCAGGACGCGGCCGCGCTCGAAGACCTGCCGGACCCACTCGGTGGACTCGTGGAGGGCCTTGACCTCGGGGATCTCGACGGCCTTGGTCAGGGTCATCTTCGGGTCGGTCGGGATGAGGGCCGCCAGGCGGTTGACGTCGGCGACCGGGATGCCCATGACGCGGGCCACGTCCTTGAGCACGGCCTTGGCCTTGAGGGTGCCGAAGGTGCCGATCTGGGCGACGCTGGCCGAGCCGTACTTGCCGCGCACATACTCGAGGACCTCGCCGCGGCGACGCTCGCAGAAGTCGATATCGAAATCGGGCGGCGAGACGCGGTCGGGGTTGAGGAAACGCTCGAAGAGCAGGCCGTAGCGCAGGGGGTCGAGGTCGGTGATGCCGGTGAGGTAGGCGACGATGCTGCCGGCGCCGGAGCCGCGTCCGGGCCCGACCGGGATGCCCTGCCGGCGGGCGTAGTTGATGAAGTCCCAGACGACCAGGAAGTAGCTGACGTAGCCCATGCGGTCGATGATGTCCAGCTCGTAGCCCATGCGCTCGAGGATGGCCTGCCGGCTGGCGGCATCCGGCTCGTCCGGACCGGCCGGGCAGTAGGACGCGTTCTCGGGTTCGTGCAGGGCGTACCGCCCGGGCAGGTTCTCGAGACAGATCGCGCGCAGGTAGGCCTTGCGCACCGGGCAGTGCAGGTTGGCGGCGTCGTCGCTGCCGTCGGGCAGGCGGTAGACCGGGTAGTGGTTCTGGCCGAGCGGCATCGTCACGGCGCACTTCTCAGCGATGCGGACGGTATTGCTGATGGCCTCCGGGCAGTCGGCGAAGATGGCGGCCATTTCGGCGCCGGACTTGACGTAGAACTGATCGCCGGAGAAGCGCAGGCGTTTGCTGTCGGCGAGCTGGCTGCGGGTGCCGATGCAGAGCAGGGCGTCATGGCCGACGTCGTCGCCCGGCTGGAGGTAGTGCGCGTCGTTGGTGGCGACCAGGCCGACGCCGTACTCGCGGGCCAGGCGCTTCAGGGCCTGGTTGACCTGGCGCTCGAAGGCGAGGAGCTGGCGGTGTTCCGGATCGGCGATCTCGGCCATGGAGAGCGTCGGCGGGGCGTGGTACTGCAGCTCCAGGTAGACGTCGTCCTTGCCAAAGATCTCGATGAAGAACTCGAGGGCCTCGCGGGCCTTGTCTTCGCGGCCGTGCAGGATGCAGTCCGGGATCTCGCCGGCGACGCAGGCGGTCAGGCAGACCAGGCCCTCGTGATGGCGGCGCAGGGCGTCGCGGTCGAGGCGCGGTTTGTAGTAGATACCCTCGTCGCTCCAGGCGATGCGGTTGAGGTGGCAGAGGGTCTGGTAGCCGGTGAAGTCCTTGGCGAGCAGGACGAGGTGGTGGCGGGTGGCGTCGCTGCGGTCGGCGATACCGCTGGGGGTGGTGTAGAACTCGCAGCCGATGATGGGCTGCAGGCCCTGCTTGGTGGCCGTACGATACAGCTCCATGGCGCCGAACATGTTGCCATGGTCGGTGACGGCCACGGCCTTCTGGCCGAGGGCCTTGACCCGCTCGCACAGCCGGCTGATCTGGCAGGCGCCGTCGAGCATGCTGTAGTCGGAGTGCAGATGCAGGTGCACGAACTCCGGGCCGACCGGCGCCGCGGCCGGCGCCGTCGCGGCCGCCGCGGCGGCGTCGGGGCCGTCTGCCGCCTCGTCGGTGTCGTCAGCGGTGAGGTCGTCGTCGGTCACCAGGAGGTCGTCGGAGAAGAGGTCCTCGGTGAATTCCGAGGCCGGCGTGACGGGGGCGGTGTCCATAGCGGTGCGCGGTCCTCAGCGGTGTCGATTCGTCGCCGCCGGCCGGGGGCCGATGCGGGCGTGCGGGATCCCTACACGGTAGTGCCCGCGGCCGGGCTGTCCACGTCCGCCGTCGCCAAAAACACCCGCGCTCCCCGGAAACGCCCTGCGCCCGG
>JAAYZO010000909.1 GCA_012514865.1 Lentisphaerota bacterium
CGCGCCGCTTGCTCAAGGCTAACCCTGAGCAAGAGGCCGCAAGTGCCTCGCGTCGAAGCCCGAAGGGTGACCTGTTCAAGAGCCGCCTCGCGGCGCGTGAATGGGTCAGGTTAGAGAGGCTCGACACGGGCACGGCGCCGGGCGCCTGACGGACTGTCGTCGCGCTCTCTCGTCTCAGAGTGTCATCTCGTTCGTGCTTTTCGTGCCGTTCGTGGTTCAATTCCCTCTTTCTGCGAGACGCTTCGTCGATGACTTAGGACAAACACCGACGCTGGCCTCGGGGCCGCGCGCCGGCGGCAGCCGCTTACGGTGCTGCCGTCGCCGCCGGGTGGTGCGCCACGCCGGCGAGACGCCAGCGCAGTCGCGCCCCCGCGATGGTCCGCGGCGGCTGGTGCGGCAGACGCACCTGTCCGCCTTCGACCTCGATGCCGGGGTTCTCCGCCACATGGAGGCGCGCGCCACCGGCGATGGCTTCGACGCCGGTGACATTGAAGGCGCGTATCGTATCGTCGGCAAACGTGATGATCAGGGTTCCGTGCAGTCCGTCGGGAGACTGGTCCACGTCGAACCAGCCACCCGAATCGCCGACGCGGGTGCGGGCCACGCCGCGCACCTCGCCGGACCAGCCGCGGGCGCCCCGCAGGCGGAAGGCGCCCAGGGCCAGCTCCTCGCCGCCGACCAGGTGCGCTTCAGCCACGGCGCCGCCTCGCAGGCGGGCCAGGCCCCAGACGCCGTACAGCGTCAGCGGTCCGTCCGGGGTCTCGAAGCGCAGGGGCGCCTGCGATTCCGCCAGCGCCATGGCGGCGTAGTCCACGGCGCCATCGGCGTGGCAGACGGTCAGGAGCAGGCCGTCGCCCTGGCGTGTGGCCGTCAGCGAGTGCAGGCGCGGGGTTCCCTGGACCGGCTCGTGGACTGTCGCGAAGACGGTCTCCAGGGGCGCCGTCGCGGCGCGCCGCCGGGCCACCATCGTCGGCCGGAGTGCCTCGTTGAGACGGGCGTCGCTCTCCTCGGCGCGGCGGATACTCGGCGACCGCCCGAGGTACAGCTCGAGCGTGGCGCCCGGTGCCGCCAGCAGGGTGCGCGTTCCCACCCCCGGCTGCGTGTTCAGGCGGATGTCGAGGCAGGCGGCCTCGACCGCCGCGGCGCGCCGCAGGTCGCGGATCAGGCCATAGCCCGTCCCGGTGTCCGGGATGTTCTCGCCCTCCGGTTCGACGAAAACCACGCCCTCTCGCAGGAGCGTCCCGCCGAACGGCTCCATCGTCAGGCCATCCAGGGTGGCGGTGGAGTCCGCGTCGGCGCTGCCGTGCAGGAGGTAGTCATGCTGGCGGCCGCCGGCCACGTGGAACACATCGATGAGGTAGGCGTCGCGGCTGTCGCGGCCGACCATGACCAGCGTGCGTCGGAAGGCGGTGGTCAGGCCATGGTAGGCGTGGAGGTTCTCGGCCGAGACCAGTTGGAGTCCCGGGGGTGCGGCCACGTACTCGCGCAGCCGACTGCCGAGGTGGTCGGGGTGACCGCCCGCCATCGGGAGGCCGTCGACCACGACGGTGTTGTGCGACATGGTCGCGCCACCCCAGACGCCGCGGTAGCGCGTGTGGGTGTAGCCGATGTCCGGCAGGAGCTCGTGCCCGTGGGCGAAGAGCCCGACGGAGAGGGTGTCACGCTGTTTGTGCTGGGCGCCATCCGTGAAGTTCAGCCAGGCCTGCATCGCGTGCTCGCCCGAGCCGCCGCCCAGGACCGCCACGCCCATGCCCGGCAGCATCACCGGCTCGACGCTGTCGCGCGGGCCACCGTAGCGACTTGATGACCAGGTGTCGTTGACCGGCAGGAGCCGCCCGTCCGGCAGGCGTGTGGCCAGGAGGATCGCCCGCAGACGGTCATAGAATGGGAAGGCCTCGGCCAGGTTCAGGTTGTCAAAACGGCGCTGGTCGACCGCGTCGAGGTACCCGGGCGGGTCGGAGTAGCCCGCCGCCGCGTCATTCCACACGCTCAGGGTGCCGAGGAACTGCTGCATGTAGCTCGGCGACGTGTTCTCGTAGCAGCCGTCGTAGAGGAAGGACCGCCCCACACGGCTGTAGCGGCGGAGCGCCTCGTGGACCCAGTCGGGGCGCCGCAGCACCAGCGCCGCCAGGAGCTTATGCACCCGTGGCTGATGCACCGAGCGTTCCCAGTTCGGCATACCGAGGTTAAAGCGCACCATGCCGCCGATGAGGTCCACCTCGATCATGCGCGCCGCCTGGCCGCCGGCCATGCCGGCCAGGCCCGGCCAGTCGCGGATGCCGTCGTAGGCCGCGGTGATGGGGATCGAGATATCCATGATCGCCCACCAGGACCACTTCGAGGATCGGTAGGGGAACACGCCCTCGATGCTGTTCGCCGTCCACGGCGCGAACCGCGTCGGCGTGAACGGGTACTGGGCGGTGACCACGTAACCGGGGTAGACCTCGGCGAAGCGCACCAGGATCTCCGCGGCGCGCCGGGCGCAGTCTTCGTCGCCGGTGGCGGCGTAGATCTCGGCGAGGTCGCGGGCCTGGCGCTCGAGCCACTCCTTGGCCCACCAGTCGGCGTGCGCACGGAAGAAGAAGCGCTTCCCGTCGCTACGTTCGTAGTAGTGGAAACGGTGCACGCCCTGCGGTGCCGGGACCTCGAGGACATGCTCGTCGGGGTACTTCGGATTGTTGGGGTAGCTCTCGCCGCAGCCCCGGCAGATCAGCCGGCCGGGCTCCTGCGGAGACCAGCTAAAACGTCCGACGTCCTGCCTGCCGACGTCGCAGTTGGGGCAGTCGGTGAAGTAGAGCCCCCCCGAGGTGGTGGGGACCATGGCCCGGACCGCCTCCGGGCTGAGCGACAGCGCGGTGCGGACACGCTCGCGCGCCGCCTGCAGCGCGGCGTCGTCCCCGGCGAGGCGTTGCGTGTAGGGCATGGTGCCGGAGAAGACCCGCGGGCGCGCCGGCGCCGCGCCGGCCTCGGCCGCGGCGCCACAGACCGCCGAGGTCAGCGCGCACAGGACGCAGGGGATCGCGACGATGGTCAGCGTGACATGCATGGAAATCACCCCTGCAGAGGAGCGCCTGCCATCGGTGCCCCCCGGCGATGGCGTACTGTGGCACGCCTCGCGGCCACCGGCCAATCGGCCGGGGCCGCGGACAGGGCTCGTCACAGACACCGCGTCCCGGTGCGCTGACGAGGCCGGGCCGAGTGCGGCGTTGACGCCGGCGACCTCGCCGGCCGGCTCGAGCATCGGGCCGTCGCCCCCCGGCGCCGCGCTCAGGTGTCACGGACGAGGCAGACCGGGGGGAGGAGCGCGTGGCACGGCGTCTCAGGCAGGCCCTTTTCGATCTGCTCCAGAAGGGCGTCCAGGCCGAGCCGAGCCTGCTCCTCGAGACGCAGGGCGTAGTGGGAGAGCTTCGGGCTGCAGTGGTCGGCAAAGACGGTGTCGCCATAGCCCAGGACGCGGACGTCGAGGCCGGGGTGCCGTCCCGCGGTCCGCAGGGAGTTGAGGACGCCCTGGGCCAGGAAGTTGTCGGTCAGGAGCAGGCCCTGCAGCCCCGGCTCGCGCGCCAGGAGATCGTGAACGGCGTCCTGGACGCCCTCGTAGTCCGGCCGCCGCGGCCGAAGCACCAGCACCTCGCCCGACGGCATGCCGGAGGCACGACTTACGGCGGCGCGGAAGGCCTCCTCCATATCGGCGCTGACGGGTCCGATCACGGTGTCGAGCATGGCGATGCGGGTGCGGCCCTCAGCGACCATGCGCCTGACCGCGTCGGCCGCGATCGCCGGCTCGTCGACGTGGGTCCAGGTGCAGCCGGGTTCACTCAGGACGGTTCCTGATGCGACCGCCGGGATCCCTCGCTCCCGAATCGCCTCGAGGGGCTTCTCGAGGCGCTGGCGCGGCCAATCCAGAAAGACCATTCCGTCGACGGCGCGCCGTTCGAGTTCGCGACTTACGGCGGCGGGCGTCAGGCGGGTGTCGATCTGGATGATCTCGATCGAGCGGCCGCTGGCGTGGATCCCCTCGGCGAACAGGCCGAGGCGGACGTACAGGCTGAACTCGCCGATCAGGGCGTGGCTGCTGATCGAGCCCGAGACGCACAGGCCGATGCGGCCGGTCCGGCCCGTGGCCAGGGCGCGGGCGGCCGGGTTCCGGCGGTAGCCATGCTGGCGGGCCAAGGCGAGAATCTGCTCGCGGCGCGCGGCGCTCACGCGTCCGCGGTCCTTGCCGTTCAGGACCATGGACACGGTCGCATCCGAAACGCCAGCGAGCCTGGCCAGGTCGACAATCGTCATCGCTCGAGTCCAGTCGAAGAAGGCGGCGGAGGCCCTCGGCCCAGGCCGCGGAGGTTCCGGATGCGCCATGCGGCGCGCGAATAGGTCAAGCTAATCTGCACGTCATGCCGCTGGTTGTCCAGCCTGAGCTTCTGTCGATACTAATCGTCGCGCTATAGTCTGGACGGTTGCGGATGTGACCCGCCGGGTGAGACGGTCCAGACAATCCGGAGCCGATCTTTAACCACGAAAGGCACGAAAGACACGAACAGGACAGGACCGGATTGGATTGGATCGGGTAAGAGAGGCCCGACACGCGAACGGCGACGGGCGCCTGGCGGACTGTGTTGCCGCTCTCACCTCTCCGAATGTCCTCCAGTTCGTGCCTTTCGTGCTTTTCGTGGTTCAATTCCCTCTTTCTGCGAAACGCCTCGTCGATGACTCGGACAAGCACCGACGCTGGCCTGGAGACCGCGCCTCGGCGGACGGCTGACATCCGTCGCACCGCAACCGGGACGGTTGCCGAGGTCACCGGTCGTGTGCTGCGGTCCAGACAACTCCGAGACGATTAGTAAGCCCGCCGAGGGACGGGGGCAGGGCCCGGTTCTGGCACCGCCGTCAGGGTGCGTGGTTCGTGGTTCGTGGGTTCGCGTTTCCGGGGGGGCGTGCTCGCGCGCGGCCCCCGGAAACGATCTGGCACTCCTCCAGCGCCCGCGGGGCGCGTGCCGGCCACGATCATGTCACCATGGAAATCGCGGTCGATTTCCACAGGAGGGTGGCCGCGTGAGCGCCGGCGCGCTCGCCGATCTGCCGCTGGCGCACCGTCGGCGCGCTTGACGTGGGCCAGTCGTGGAGTTAGAGTGCCAGAACGTTAGACGCCTAACCTTTGGTTGGCTGACAGCCCTCGAGGCTGTCGGCACGCGGGCCGGGGCGGACCAGGCAGGAGAGGCACCATGGGCAAGCCAGGCAGGCGGGAGGTTGCCAGGGTCAAGGCCAGCGTTTCCACCCAGTACCCGATCACCTTCCGCCGGATCTACCGAGGCGCCATCGTCGGCGACAGGAGGATCATCACCATGAACCCGGGCGTCTACGGCTGGCCGGGGGGCACCGCGCTGCACCGCGTCCGTCGCTTCGACAGCCGCGGCGCCCCCGCGCCGCACGGCGCC
>JAAYZO010000124.1 GCA_012514865.1 Lentisphaerota bacterium
CGAGGGTCGGGGGTCGGGGGTTCCGGCGTTGAGCGTTGGACGTTGGACGTTGAGCGTTGGGCGTTCACCCTCCCGAGGGTCGAGGGTCGGGGGGGCCGGCGTTGAGCGTTGGACGTTGGACGTTGAGCGTTGGGCGTTCACCCTCCCGAGGGTCGAGGGTCGAGGGTCGAGGGGTCGAGGGGGCGGAGTTCGGAGTCCCAGCGTTGAACGTTGGGCGTTGGGCGTTCAGCGTTGGGCGTTGGGTCTCCCGGGCGGCGTGTGTCGAGGCTCGAGGGTCGAGGGGGCCGGAGTTCGGGGGTCCGTCGTCCTGTCGTGATCCCTGGCTCCCGGTGTTGGGCGTTCCCATTCCCGTCGATTCCTCTCGTTTCCTCTCGATTCCTCTCGAACCCTGTCGATTCTTATTGGTTCCCTTCCTCTTCAGCGTTGGGCGTTGGGGCGAGGGTCGTCGGTGTCTGGCGCGCCTCCGGCGGGGATGTCCGCCGCGCCGGCCGTGCCGAGGCTTGACAGCGCCGGCTCCACAGCTTCATTAATGGTCACGTTGCGGCAGTCCGGTAACGATCTGGAGGATGATCCCTGTGTTTGAGCCCGTACGTCTTTCGCTTGCTGATATCACCGGCCCGTCCTACGTGCAGGCCGTCTGCCGCGCCCGCGCCTTTCTCGGCACGACGCCGGTTGCCGACCTGGAACGGCTCGCAACGGCGCCCGTCGATTTCTGGCCCGAGAGCCTGCAGGCGCGGCTGCGCGAGCTGCTGCCGCGCGTCGGCCAGCGCGTCGTGGCGCCTCTGGCGGACTCCGCGCCGGGCGCGTCGACGGAGGCCTTCACGGCGGCGACGCATGCGTCCATGGCGCCCTTGAGCGGCCTGGGCTGGTACCGCATTGGCGAGGACGGCCGGCTCTATGTCATCTCCAAGAGCGAGCATTACCACGCCTCGCTCGGCCACGCCTTTCCCGGGTACGCCCTGATCGAGCGGGCGCAGGCGCTGGGGGTGCCGAACGCGACGCACAACAACACCCGCGGCGAGATCACGCGGCTGCTCGAGACGGCCCTCCTGGACGCCGCCAATGCCGGCCGCGGCGCCGGCAAGGCGCCTCTGGACCGCGTTTTGAATCTCGAGACCGGCAGCCTGGCCCTGGAGGCGGCCCTGAAGCTGGTCCTGGCGCGCTTCCACCAGCACGACCCCGCCAAGGCGGTCCCGGAGGGATCCGGCCGCATGCCGGTCATCCTGGTGATGGCTGATGACGACGGCGGCCCGACGGCCAACTACCACGGCACGACCGTCCTGACGCAGGTCTGTCGCGGCCTCTGGCCGCAGTGGCGTCGCGGCCTCGAGGAGGCCGGCCTGATGCGGGTGCGGGCGGTGCGCCCGAACGACATCGCGGACTTCGCGCGGGCGGTGCGCGAGGAGAACGCCGGGGGTCACCGCGTGGCGGCGTTCTTCCACGAGATCATCCTGATGAACTACGGCGCCAAGGTGCTGACCCCGGAGTACCTCCAGGAGGCCTACGCGATCTGTGCCGAGAACGACATCGCGACGGTGGTCGACGAGATCCAGTCCTGCGCCTGGTACGCGGGCGGCTTCCTCTATACCCAGTACGGCATCGCGCCGGACATGGTGGCGATCGGCAAGGGCTTCCCCGGCGGGATCTATCCGGCGTCGCGGCTGCTCTTCCGCTCGCACTACGACATCCTGCCGCAGTTTGGCGCGCTGGTGACGAATGGCCAGGAGGAACTCGCCTCGCTGGCCTGCCTGGTGACCCTGGCATGGCTCCAGGCCAACGGCGCCGCGGTAGACGCAGTCGGGCAGGCGCTCGAGCGCGGCCTCGGGGCTCTGCCGGGGCGTTTCCCGAGGCTCCTCGAGGGCCTGGCGGGCCGCGGCCACCTGCTCGGCCTGCGCTTCCGCGATCTGACCCCCGGACGGCGCTTCGCGACGCTGATGAACGAGGCGGGCTACGACCTGAGCGTGCAGAGCTACAAGAGCCGGTGCCCCCCGGTGGCGTTGTGCAAGCTGCCGATCATCGCCGACGAGTGCCTCGTCGAGGCGTTCGTCACCGCCTGCGCCGAGGCCCTGCGCCAGGTGTCCTGACGGGCCGTCACGACACGGCAGAACTCCCATGAGGAATCGCGCCCGGGGCGATCTCTGCGCCGTGTGCCGCCCGGCGCGCCACGCCTGCCGTCTCCCGGGTGCCGTGGACGGCACCCGGGAGGTCCACGGACGGGGCCGTGGACCTACGTGTCCCGCGCCGGGGCTGTCTCCCGGGAGGTCCACGGACGGGGCCGTGGACCTACGCGCCGTGCGCCGGGGCCCCCGCTGCCGCGCGGTCTAGACGGCGGTGCCGGTCAGGTCGTAGGCGGAGGCCTTGTCGATGCGCACGTCGGCGAAGCTGCCCTCGAGGGCGCCACGGGGGCCGCGCAGGTGGACGACGTTGTCGATCTCGGGGGCATCGGCGCTGGTGCGGCCGAGGTAGCGCCCGGGGCGTTCAGTGCCGTCGACGAGGACGCGCAGCGTGCGTCCGACGAGGGCCTGATTCATGGCCGTGGCGATCTCCTGCTGGCGGGCCATGATGGCGTCGCGGCGGGCCTGAGCCTCTTCCGCGGGCACGACGCCCTCCGTCAGCGCCGCCGCCGGAGTGCCCGGCTCGGCCGAGAAGGCGAAGACGCCGAGGCGCTCGAAGCGGTACTCGGTGACATAGTCAAGAAGCGCGTTGAAGTCGCTCTCGGTCTCGCCGGGAAAGCCCACCAGGAAGGTCGTTCGCACCGCCACGCCGGGCCAGCGTTCGCGCAGCCGCGCCATGAGCGCGCGGGTCTCGCGGCTGCCGAGGCCGCGGCGCATCGCCTTCAGGACGCCGTCGCTGATGTGCTGGAGCGGGATGTCGAGGTAGGGCACGACATGGCGGCTGGCGGCGAGGGTGTCGATGAGGGCGTCGTCGACGTAGCG
>JAAYZO010000910.1 GCA_012514865.1 Lentisphaerota bacterium
ACGCTCCCGGACCTGCATGAGTTCCTGCTGGCGCTGAGGGATTCCGGCGATATCTCCGAGGACGTCTTTCAGAAGGTCGCCCGCGAGAACGCCATACGCCTCCTCGGACTGGAGTGAACGGGTCGGGGGTCGGAGTTCGGAGTTCAGAGTTCAGAGTTCAGAGTTCGGAGTTCAGAGTTCGGAGTTCGGAGCCCCGACGTTGAACGTTGGGCGTTGGGCGTTCAGCGTTGGGCGTTGGGCGTCTGCGATCCCGCGGGTCGGAGGCCAGAGGCCTGCCAGGCGGGCCCTGGTGGATTGTGGCACGGACGAACCCGGACGGGGACAGGCCGAAGCGGATCGGCCGTCTGTTCCGGGCGCCGCGGACCTACTCGCCGTGCGCCTGGGAGGCGTTGTGCCGTCGGCGCGACCGGTCTACGGCCGCTGCAGGGCGAAGCGCAGGGTCAGCCGGCTGGCGTCTGCGGTGATGACGCCGAGGCGGTAGATGCCATTGCGGTTGGGCACCGCGGTCTCCAGGAGGCTGACCCGTATGCCCGGGGTGGTGCAGGTGACGCTGTAGGTGTAGCCCATGAAGCACACCGCGAAGCCGTTCGCGGTCGTGGTGATCACGGCCTCATCGCGGCCG
This sequence comes from Lentisphaerota bacterium, assembly GCA_012514865.1. Lineage (GTDB taxonomy): Bacteria > Verrucomicrobiota > Lentisphaeria > Oligosphaerales > JAFGRS01 > JAGVUW01. The sequence goes on from JAAYZO010000910.1 coordinate 623, forward strand.
TTGCTGCGGAGCAGCGGCACGCGGTAGGCCAGGGGCCGCCCGTCGGTCTGAACCACCTCGAGGTCGACCTGGTCGCGGCCGAGGCTGAGCAACTCGCTGACACCGCCGGCCGGGCTGCGGTAGTCTACGGCCAGGGCGACGCGGGCGGGCGTCTGCTCGAGGATGCGGCAGGTCGTCTCGAGGCCGTCGTCGGCGCTGAGGCCGGCGAGCCAGAGGCCGTCCCAGCCGGGGCCGATGGCGGCGGGGGCGCTGGCCGGCGGGACGGCGGTGAGGTAGGGCGGCGAGGCGGGTATGGGCGCGGAGAGGGCCAGCTCGGCCGGGCACTCGTGGAAGTGCAGGCGGCCCCAGCCGGTGGCGTCGTAGGTCAGATCGGCACGGGTGTCGATCTCGACATGAGTACCCTGGCAGGCGGCGAAGACCTTATGGAAGCGCTCGCCGGTGGTCCAGGCATAGCCGCCGCACTCGGCCGGGCAGGGGCCCTCCGGGATCGTGTCGTCGGCCAGGAGTTGGGCGAAGCCGAGCTGGCTGGCGATGAGGAGCGAGTAGGCCCCGTAGAAGCCGTAGCCCTTCTGGCGGCCGTGCTGGGTCTCGGGCGGAAAGCGGTTCTTGGTGAAGAACACGGGTGTTTCCGCGAGGTAGTCGGCGATGGCGGTGGCGGCGCGTCGTGAGGCACGGCGGAAGGCGCCGGCGATGGCCGTGTCGCCGAGGCCGGCCCAGCGGCGCGCCTCGAACTCGCAGATCACCATGAAGGTCGCCTCGATGAAGTTCTGCTGGTTGCTGCGCCCGCCGTAGGGGACTTCGCCGTTGACCGACTGGTAGAGGAGCTGCGCCAGGGCGCCCCGGCGCAGCATTTCGTCGAGGCGCTCGTGGTGCCGGCCGCGGCAGCCGGCCCAGAGGGCGATGCTGAGGTTCATGCGGGGGGTGAGGTCGTAGACCATCGGCCCATGCGGGTCGTAGTACATGCCCTGGTCGTCGAAGAGGGTGAGCTGCTGTTCGACATAGCGGTCGATGAAGGCCTGGTTGTCGGCCAGGCCAAGGCGGGCCTTGAGGGCCTCACCGGCGATGGCGAAGGTGCAGTAGTTCTGGAGGTCGTCAGGGGTCCTCGAGAAGGTCCGCCCGTAGGTCTGCTCCGGGTCGTAGTCGGCCAGGAGGTGGGTCCAGTACCCGCACAGGTCCGCCGGGACGCGGTCGCGCAGGACCTCGTAGGCCATGAGGGCCTCCTTGACGATGAACTCGCCCCACTCGGTGCGGCGCTCGAAGAGGTCCTCGAGGGCGGGCGTCAGGGCGGCGGTCGCCGAGGGTATCAGGTCCAGGCAACGGCCCTGCCGGAGGAGGAGCCCGAGGGCGCCGAGGTAGCGCGCGGTGACGGTGTTGGTTTCCTGATGGACGTAGGGGTCGATGATGCGGCCGCTGTCGGCCTGCCAGGCCGCGGCGGCGCGCACGATGCGCTCGGCCGCCGCGGTGAGGTGGCGGTCGCCCGCAGCCTCCGGCAGTGCCGGGATGGCCGGGGCGTGCTTCAGGACGCGTCGGACCGTGGTCTCGAGTTCCAGCATGGCGGGCTTCCTCCAAGGCATCGGGCATACCCTAGCGCCCCGGCGGCTGGTG
>JAAYZO010000911.1 GCA_012514865.1 Lentisphaerota bacterium
GACATCCGTCGCACCGCAATCGGGACGGTTGCCGAGGTCACCGGTCGTGTGCTGCGGTCCAGACAACTCCGAGACGATTAGTATAAGGATTGGCCCTGCGTGACCGGGCCGCCCCTCTGCGTACCTCTGCGTCCTCCGCGGTAGAACAACGATCCCCCGCCGGGTATTCCCCACCCCGGCAAGCCGGTTCGGTGGAACATCCATCGAGGCCTTCCCTGAGCCGGCGTCCCGGCGCCGGCAGGCGAGCGCGGGATCCCCATGCCCCTGGCGCGGCCCGGCTCCCGCCTCAGCGCCCGGCGCCCGGCCCGGGGCTCCCCGCCCAGCCCGAAGCAGCCGCCCGCCGCCGCCGACCTCCGAGCCCTGCGGTGGCGCCCAGGCTGGCGGCCAGCAGGACCCCTGAGGCCTTTCCACCGCTGAAGGAACTCCGCAGCCAGAGCCCCCCGTCATCCACAGAGCTGACGTCGACACTCGCGGTGAAGTCGGCGAGGTCCGCGGTCAGCGCGCTGGAGTAGGTTGGCGGGAGGTTGTTCGGGCTGGTGGCGTTGTAGACGCCGCCGCTCTCGAGCCAAGTGCCGCGCTCGTTGCCCCCCCATCGCCGCCGCTACCGGAGAAATCGTCGGTGAAGATGACCCCGCCGCGCACGCTGACGAGCGAGAGCAGCAGCCAGAGCACCACACTGCTAAGACTGACTTTCAAGGACTTCTGTGGGAACGGCACCGGTATCAGCCGGCCAGCACAGATTGTGCCCCCACTCATTCGCGCCCTGACTGCGGCGCCAGGCAGGCCCGGAATCCGCAGTTAAGGCCTTTCGTTTCCGGCCGCAGGTAGGCCCGGGTGGTGGACTTCAAGTTGGATGAGGACGCGTCAAAGCCGCCGCCGCGCAGGGTGCGGTATGCCGTCGGCTGCGTATTCACGGGGTCAGTCCCGGGCGAGCGGCCATAGTAGGTCGCATCGTACCAGTCCAGGCACCACTCCCCGACGTTGCCCGACATGTCATGCAGCCCCAGCTCGTTGGGCCGCTTCTCGCCCACGACACGCGTTCGTTCACAGTTATCCTTGAACCAGGCGACCTCGTCGGGGTTGTTGGAGCCGCTGTAGGCGTACCCACGGGACTCTGCGCCGCCCCGGGCGGCGTACTCCCACTCCGCTTCCTTGGGCAGGCGGTACTCGTAGCCGAACGGCAGACGGCCCGCAGCACGCTCGCGTTCCGTGAGCTTGACACAGAACGCCGCCGCGTCATCCCAGGAGACCATCTCCACCGGGAGGCGCCCGCCCTTGCGCACGCTGGGGTCAGCCCCAGTCACGTCCTTATACTCCGCCTGGGTCACCTCGTACGTCCCCATCCAGAATCCCTTGGTGATCCGCACACTGTGCACTGGGCTGATGTCGGGTCCCGCGGCGCCTGCTCCCATCTGGAAGGTGCCGGGCGCCACCCAGACCATCTCCAGGCCCACCCCGGTCACAGTCCAAGGCTCGCCGAGGAAAGGGAACGCCAGCGCCTACCGGACGACCGAAGCCCACTGCTTTCCTGGGGCGGTCTCGCCGAAGCCCTTCTCGAAGTCGGCGAGGGCCTTGCGGGCGGCCTGGACGCGTTTGAGGTCATCGCCACAGCGTTTGCGGATGGCGGCGACGACGCGGTCCTTGTCGTCGAGCCTCGGCGAGGTGCTGATCTGCCGCAGGAGCTCAACGACAGCCCGTTCGGCGCCGGCCTCGCGGGTCTCGTCCTGGCGGTCCGCCATCGCGGTTGCCATCGCCTCGCCCAGCGGCCCGCCGGCCTTCTCGAAGAGCTTCCGGGCGGTGTCGGGTCGAGCGGCTTCCAGAGCCAGGAGGCCGCGTTGCAGATTCAGCTCCGGGGCGTCGCCGCCGCCCAGGCGGCGCAGGCGCTCGGCGATGCCGAGGTCCGCGAGGCGGATGACGCGCCCGAGCCGGCCCGTGCTCTGGCCATGCTGGACGACCTGGTTGAAACGTATGCCGTCGGGAGCCACCTCGCGGACTTCCCCGCGGATCGTCTCGCGGGTCAGCACGACCTCGATCGTCCTGCCGGCATCCGCCTTGAACGACGCCAGGAGCCGCGCCTCCATACCCGCCAGGGCTGCGAGCTGCGCGGTGATCGCCTGGCGCTGTTCCTCGGAGAGGCCCGTACCCAGGTCGCCGCCGCCGTCGCGCCAGCTCCGCAGGGCCTCGCCCACACGGCCCGCAAGGATGGCCTTGGCCAGGCCTACGAGCGACGATTCCGCGCGGGCGGCAGCCGGCGCCCCGGCCGGAGCCGCCGGCAATGTACCGGCGTCAGCGGCAACCCCGGCCCAGACGTCGGTCGTGATGTCGCGACGTACTGCACCCATCCGGGTGTTGATGTCTCCGTTCGGGGGCCTGAACGCAACCTTGCCCTCGAGCAGCTTCCGGACCGCGCTGAGTGCGGGGCCGCCGTCGGTAGGTACGTGAAACAGCTCCAGCGAGGGGCAATCGAGGATGGGGCTGTAGTCGATCTGTCCCGTGGAGCAGAACGAGACGATCTTCAGTGGCATACCGCGGACCGCGTTCAGCCCATCGATTCGAGGCTCGCAGAACTGGAGGGCGATAAGGGGCATGCCCTGCAGAGGAGAGATGTCCACGACACGCGTCTGAAAAACCCAGAGCCAGCGCAGTGGCATCCCCCGCAGAGGCGTCAGGTCATGGACGGGCGTCGAGACCAGCGAGAGGCTGGCGAGCTGCATTCCCCGCAACGGGCTCAAGTCTGCAACGGCCACCTCTTCCAGCCGTAACAGCTGCAGCGGCATGCCAGCGACCGGACTGATATCGTTCACGGGCGAGGCGCGAAGAGTCAACGACACCAGGGGCATGCCCCGAAGTGCGGAGAGGTCCGACACCCCGGAGTGGTTGATATACAGGTCCACAACCGGCAGGCCCTGCAGGACCTCGAGTGCCGTCAACCGGGGGCAGTCCCTGAGGGTGACTACCAGTCCTCCGCGTGATCTCGTCTCCCTGCGCAGGAGGGGTTGCGACTGACCGCACATCTCCTGCAACGCCGCCTCGGCCGCGCGCAGCGTCTCTTCCGGCACCGGACAGGGCCACTGGCGGCGCCACTCGGCGCCGTGAATCTGCCCGTGGTGGCCGTTCCCGGAGCTGTCCTTCGCCACCTCGCCCGTGCCATCCTCGAAGTCCAGCAGGCAGAGAGTGTCCGGGTCAGGCTTGAAGGGCAGCGCGCTTTCGAGAGCGACGTCGTTCGTGTAGCGGACACCTCTCGATACACGCACCGTCTCCACGCGTCCCCTGAGGACGGCCCCCGGGTGTGAGCCAATCGTGAAGGCCGTGCCTGGCACGGCAGGCCCGCTCTCCCGCGGCGCCGCCGGGTCTGCCGTCGCCGCCAGCCTGCCGTTGACGTGGAGCCGGAGGTCTGTGCCGTCCCATGTCCCCGCCGCGTGAACCGCCTCATAGCGTGCCAGGGGCACCGCCGCGGTGAGGACACTCCCGTCACCAAGCTGTCGACGGACGGTAATCGCCTGGTCCCGAACGCCCAGCCACATGGCGCCCGCGCCTCCAGAGCGGCCGGCAACGAAGGCCGGATCGGGCATCGACGGCGCCGGCGAGAACACCGCCTCGAGGGTCAGCGGCTCCGACGCCGTCCAGGCGAGGCCCGGGACCGTCACGCTGTCGTCGCTTCCGTCGAACGCCAGCGCCCAGTCGCCGGTGTGCGGCAGGGTGATGCGGTCCCAGGACGGCCGGCTCGCCGGTACGAGCACCGCCGCGGCCGGCACAGCGGGGCCGGGCGCCGCGGCGGGGGCAGCCGCGGGCGGTACGGGAGGCACGGCAGTGGCGCTCTCGGGCGCTGCGGGAGCCGGCGCCGGGTCGGCCGGAGCCGGGTCGGCCGTCGGACTGGTCTGACCCGTCTGACCTGTCTGACCTGTCTGACCGGCTTGCCCCGCCTGCCCCGCCTGCCCTCTGCCCGGGCCCTCGGCCAAGGCGGCGGCTGGCGGCGTGGCGCTCTCGTCGCCGCGGCCGCGCCGGGCGAGGGCGCCGGCGAGGGCCAGCAGGACCGCGGCACCGGCGACCATCGCCGCGGCCCACGGCCGGCGCCGGAGGCGCCTCCACAGGGCCGTTGCGCCGCGGGAGGCCTGTGCCGCGGCAGACCTTGGCACCGCCTCCTGATGCTGTCGAGCTGCGGACGACGAGGCCGGCGGGGCCAGATCGCCCGTGCGGCTGACGCTCGCGCCGCCGGTGCCCGCAGCCACTGGCGGCGCCGGCGCCATGCCTGAAAGCACCCGGTCGATATCGGCGATCAGGTCACGCCAGCCGGCGTGGCGATCGCCCGGCGCCTTGGCCATCGTCACCGCGATCAGGGCGCTGCAGGCCTCACTCACCTGCGGGTTGCGTGTGCGTGCCGGCGGCAGGGCGCCGTGGACGTGCTGATTGAGGACCTTCAGGGCGCTGTCGCCGGTAAAGGGGGGGACCCCGACGACGAGGTGGTACAGCGTGGCGCCGAGGGCGTAGATGTCGGTCTGCACACTGAGCCGCGAGGAGCCCATGGCCTGCTCCGGGCTCATGTAGTAGGGCGTGCCCAGGATGGCGCCGGACAGAGTCATGCCGGTCTCTTCGCCCAGGCTCTTGGCCAGGCCGAGGTCCATGAGGAAGACCCGCCCGCGGCGATCCAGCATGATATTCGCCGGCTTCAGGTCGCGGTGCAGGAGCTGATACTCGTCCCAGGCGTAGGACAGCGCCTCGGCGATGGTCCGGACGATGGCGAGGGCCTCGCGCTCGGGAAGGACCCCCTCGCGCTTGAGCCGCTGGTCGAGCGACTCGCCCTCGACATAGGCCATGGCCAGGTAGTAGTTCCCCCCGTCCTCGCCGGCTTCGTAGACCGTCACGATGGTAGCGTGGTCCAGACGCGCCGCCAGGCGGCCCTCGTGCAGAAAGCGCGCCACCGCCTCACGGTCGGCGGCAAAGCTCGGCGGCAGGACCTTCACCGCGACCTGACGGTCTACCGAGAGCTGCGTCGCGAGGAAGACCTCGCCCATGCCGCCCTTGCCCAGGCGGCGCTCGAGACGGAAGCCGCCCAGGGTGGCGCCGCAGTCGACGCGGGATTCCGGCACCGCCACCACGCCACGGCACTGCGGGCAGTGCGACTGACGGCCGCTCGCGCTGGCGTCGGCCTCGATACGCGCCCGGCAGGTCGGACACTCAAAGACGAACAGCATGCACGGTCCCTCAGCACCGCCGCCCGGTGATCCGCAGGAGACGCTCTACAGATAATCTAGAAAGCCTCGAAGCGCAAGACCGACATGGGGGAGTGAGCCGCGTCGCGCCAGGGCTGCGAACCGAGCAGGCAACGCACTCTCCGGTCTGACCCCAAGAGCCCGCAAGATGGCGCCTGAGCCGAGGCACAGGGAACCATGAAACGCAGGAATCCCGCACTGCGCTGGGACCGCGGGGGCAAACCCGGCCTCGACCTTCAGCGTGGAGAAGTTCTACAACGCCCTCAGGTCGCAGGGCCTGTCCGTGGGCAAGAACACGTTGCACGAGTACCTCGCCCATATCGAGGACGCCTTCCTCGTGCGGACCGTATCGCTGCACACCGCGTCCGAACGCCAGCGCATGGTCAACCCGCGCAAGGCCTACCCGGTCGATCCGGGGCTGATACCGGTCTATGAGTGCGCCGGTCGCGCGAGTATCGGCCGTGCCTTGGAGACGGCCGTCCTGCTGGAACTCGAGCGGCGCGGCTGCGACGTCGGCTATGTCCGCACGGACGAGGGATACGAGGTGGACTTCCACGCCCGCGACCCAGAGGGACGCGTATCCCTGACCCAGGTGTCAGCGGACGTGGGGAACGCGGACACCTGGCACCGTGGGGCACGGGCACTGGTCAGCGCGGCCCGGCAATACCCAGGGTCCACGCCTGTGCTGCTGACCGCGGACGCTCAGCCGCCCGCCGAGGCCCTGCCCGCGCCGCTGGTCTGGCAGCCGGCAGCGGCGTGGTTGCTTGGCGACGGGACATCGCCCTGACGGATCTTCCTCCTTTGGCAGTCATCTGCCACTGGCGTAAACGCTTTTATCGTGGAAACTTACGGTTCAGTCGGCGATCTCTCGTTGGTGTCGCCGGGGGCCTTCCGCCTGCGGCGAATCCGGCGCTGTGCGTGCAGTTCCCTGCGCGTGTCGGGCCAGCCAGCGGGCCCAGTGGTCGCGGCGGATGGA
>JAAYZO010000912.1 GCA_012514865.1 Lentisphaerota bacterium
CTCCACCGCAGAGAGAGAGAGGGCCGCAAAGAGGCGCAAGAGGCGCAAGAAAGGAGGATGGGCACTCCTCCCTGCCTTTGTCCTCGTCCTCCCCCTCGTCCTTGTCCTCGTCCTCGTCCTCCCACTCGTCCTCGTCCTCCCCGTCGTCCTCGTCCTCCCGCTCGTCCTCGTCCTCCCGCTCGTCCTCGCCCCTCCGCGGTTCCCGAAGCCGACCCCGGAGGGGTCACAGATCGTAGCCGGGGGTCGCGCGACAGCCCGACCCCCGGAACGACGAACCCCGACCCTGCACCCTGAATGGGTGCCAGAAGCGCCGCCGGCGTCCTTCTCACCGTCCTGCCGTTCGGCCGGACCCCCTTGCGCTTCTTGCGCTTCTTTGCGGCAAGCCTCCCTCCGCCGGGTCCCGCCCCCCGTCAGAACTCCACCGCAGAGGGGGAGAGAGAGGGCCGCAAAGAGGCGCAAGAGGCGCAAGAAAGGAGGATGGGCGCTCCCCCCTGTCGTTGTCCTCGTGCCTCCGCGGTTCCCGGAAGACAAGGATCACGATGAGGACCACGACAAGGAGGGGGCGAGCCCGCCCTCCGGTCCTTGTCGTCATCCTTGTCCTGATCCTTATCTCCTTCCTCCGTCCGGCGCGCGGTCCGCGCCGGTGCCGGCCGTCCTGCCGTCCACCGGCGCGGTCCACACCCCGGGTGCAGCCATGATCTCGTGCGGCACCATGCCGGCCTTGTAGCTCATGTGGGGGTTCTCGGCGATCCAGAAGCCGAGGTAGAGGTGCGTGAGGCCATCCTGGCGGGCCAGGTTGGCGAGGTTCAGCAGGGCCACGCGGCCCGGGCTCAGGGCGGCGTCGGCCGGATCCCAGTAGCAGTACACCGCCGAGAGGGCCCGGGGGGTGCGGTCGAAGTGCATCACCGCGACGAGTCGATCGGCGTCGCGCAGGGCGAGGGTCCAGGCGCAGGGGAAGGGCTCGTAGAAGGCACCGACGAAGCTGTCATAGTCGCCCGGATCGGCGTCGGGGTTGGTATCACGGAAGCGCTCTTTGTGCCCGCAGTAGAGCCGGTAGGCCTCGCGCGACGGCCGCGGTGCCTCGCTGATCTCGACCGCCAGGCCGCCGGCGCGCTCCAGAGCGCGGCGGTCGGCACGCCGCGGACGCCAGGCGTCGACCCTGACGCGCAGAGGCACGCAGGACCGGCACCCCGGACAGGCCGGACGGAAGAACTGCGAGCCGAAGTGACGGTAGCCCAGCGCCAGGAGGGCCTCGATATCGGCGGGGTCGATACGGGCGACCTGCAGCATCTCCAGACGGCAGGTCTCCCGCGGCAGGTAGCTGCAGGGGTGGGGCTGCCCCAGAGCGCGATAGGCGTGGATGGCCATGGCGACGAGAGTCCGATCTGGATGACGGTGTGCGGGACTGTACACCCGCACCGGCCGCGGGTGTAGTCGCGCCGCGGGCGCGATGCGGGGCTATAGTCGCCGCGGCCTGGCAGGAGGACGCGGTCGTGCAGAGCGTGGCCTGCGTCCAGGAACTCAACGGCCGCGCGCAGGCCGGCGCGCCGGCGGCCTGAGTGCAGGATCACCGCCCGGCCTGGCCGGGACCGCCGCCGCGGCGGCGCCGCGCCGCCACGGCCGACTGGAGGGCACTGACCATGAATCCAGCCATGATCCTCCCCGGCGTCGGCCTGCTGGTGATCGGCGTCCTGGGCGCCTGCCAGGGCGCCCCGGCGCCGGCCTGGCGTGACGACCCCGGCGGGCCGGTCTGGCAGGGCCGCCATCTCGCCGTGCAGCTCGACCCGCGCGGCCGGATCCTGATTCGGCAGGACAGCCTGCCCTTGGCCGAGCTGGCGTTCTTCCACTGGCACGACGCCTGGGTCTACGAACGGCTCGACCGCGGCACGCTCACAGCCGGGCCGGCCCTCGGCGAGGATGGCGTCCTGCGCCTGAGCGGCCTCTGGGGCACGACGGCGCCGGCGCCGCCCCTGTCGTACGACCTCGAGCTGCGCCCGCAGGCCGACGGCGTCGAGGTCGTCCTGACGGCCGGCAAGACCGGCGACCTGCGCCTGACCGCCGGGCTCTGGGCGGTGCTGACCCTGCCCCGCGACGCCTCCGCCCCGGCGGGCCGGCTCGTCCACGCCGAGCCAGGCCCGTCGGCGCCGATCGGGCGGGCCCTCGACGGGCACTTCCGGCGCCTCTGGGTCGGCACCCCGGGCCAGGCCGCGCTGTGCCTGACGCCGCGGCGCCTGGCCACGGCGCGGACCCGTCTGGCGGAGCATGCCCAGTCCATGGAGCTGACCCTGCGCCGGCAGGACTTCCCCCTCGGCGAGACGGCCACCGTCGCGCTGCGACTGCACGAGGCGGCCATGCCGACGCCCGCCGCGGATCCGTCGATGCCCAGCCGGGCGGCCCTGGCCCTGCGCGGCGTCGCGGCCCAGCCCGAGGCGGTGCCGCTCTATGGGGCTGTCGACCTCCGGGTCGACCTGGACGCCTCCTGGGACAACCCCTACGACCCCGACGACATCGCCCTTGCGGCCCGGGTCACGACGGCCTCAGGCCGGCAGTACGACCTCCCGGGGTTCTTCATGGTGCCGCACCGCCGCGAGGTCGACGACGGCATCGAGATCATGACGCCGGCAGGCCCCGGCGAGTGGCACCTCCGTCTGGCCGGGACCGAGCTCGGCCCCCTGCGCTGCGAGGTGACGGTCCGCGACCGCTCCGGAGAAGCCCGCCTGGCGTTGCCGCCGATGACGGTGGTGCCCTCGGAGCACCCCGGCTTCATCCGCGTCAGCCGGGTCGATCCGCACTACCTGGCCTACGACAGCGGCGCGCCGTACCTGCCGATCGGTCATAACCTGCCCATCTACCCGACCGCGGGTCAGCTCGTCGACGAGGCCCTGGGCAAGATGGCGGCGGCGGGCGAGAACTGGAACCGCTGGTGGATGAGCCAGAGGGGCCTGGGCCTGGAGTGGGAGAGCCGCCTGGGGTGGTACCGGCAGGCCCAGGCGGCACAGCTCGATACCGCCATGACGCTGGCACAGCAGCTCGGCTTCGCCTATATGCTCTGCTTCGATACCCACCAGGACTTCCGACAGGATGGCTGGAAAGCCAATCCCTTCAACACCGCCCAGGGCGGCCCCTGCGCCACGCCGGCCGAGTGGTTCACCCACCCCGAAGCCCGACGGCACTACCGTAACCGCCTGCGTTACACGGTGGCACGCTGGGCCGCCAGCAGCGCCGTCCAGTGCTGGGAGTTCGGCAATGAATTCGAGGGCTGGGCCGACACCCCGCACGCTGTCATCATCGACTGGCACCGCGAGATGGCGGCCCACCTGCGCGCCCTGGATCCCTACGGCCACCCCATCACCACGAGCTGGTGGAGCACCACCGGCCCGGAGACCTGCTGGCAGATCCCCGAGATCGATATCGTCCAGACGCACTGCTACACCAACAACGACCGCAATGTCGCCGAGATCGTCCGCGAGTTCTGCCTGAAGCAGCGCCGCGACTTCCAGAAGCCGCACATCTTCGGCGAGTTCGGCATCCGCAGCCATGACACCACCGCCGACAAGGACCCGCACGGCTGGGCCCTCCACAATGCCTTCTGGGCGGCCGTCGCCAGCGGCTGCGACGGCATACCCATGCCGTGGTGGCATGAGAACTACATCGACCCCCTGAACCTCTACGGACACTTCACCGCCATCCGGCGCTTCACTGCCGGGCTGCCCTTCGGCACCGCCGTCTGGCGGCCGCTCGAGGTCACGGCGGACTACGTCGACGCCCCCGCCGAGCCGCCGCGCCGGGATGCGGTCCTGGTGCCCGCGGCCGGCTTCCGGCGCCGCGCCGTCGATACCTTCACCCTGGCCCCCGACGGCACCGTCAACGACCCGCAGGAACTCCTGGCGCTCCTCCATGGTAGCGGTCACGGCGACCTGCGCCGCCCGCCGACCTTCGTCGTGCGCTACCCGTCCGCGGGGCGATTCGTGATCCATGTCGACCGCGTCTCGTCGCATGGGCACCTCCGCGTCCATCTCGACGGGGCCACCGTGGTCGACCGCGAGCTGCCCTGCGGCGAGGGCCATGGCAAGAGCTGGCTGTATCGTCCGCAGTGGCAGCTCTGGGAGTCGTCCTACGACGAGGAGATCGCCATCGATGTCCCCGCCGGCGAGCATCGCATCGTGGTCGAGAACCTCGGCAAGGACTGGATACGCGTCGGCTCCTACCGCTTCGAGGGCTGCCGGCTCCTCCTGAAGCCCAATCTCCTCACCGCCGCCATGGCCACCGACCGCGAGGCCATCCTCTGGGTGCAGAACCGCGAGAGCACCTGGTCCAACCACGGCCGCGGCGCGGTGCCGACGGTACCCGCCGCGACGGTGACCCTGCAGGGCCTCCCCGACGGCCCGGTCGCGATCGCCTGGTGGGAGACCTGGGAGGGCCGCGAGCAATCGACCGCCACGGACGTCGTGCGCAACGGCCGCCTGGAGCTGCGTCTGCCGCCCCTGCGCACCGACCTGGCCGTCCGCCTGCGCCTGCCCCCCCGGCCCTGAAACGCCGCCGGCGCCGCAGAGAGGGAGAGAAGGCCGCGAAGAGGCGCAAGAGGCGCAGGAAAGGAGGACGCTCCGCCCGATCCTGATCCTAGTCATCCCCTCTGCGGTTCACGGAAACGACAAGGATCAGGACAAGGAGGATGGGCGCCCCCTCCGGTCCTCGTTCTCGTTCTCGTTCTCGTTCTCGTCCTCGTTCTCGTCCTCGTTCTCGTCCTC
>JAAYZO010000913.1 GCA_012514865.1 Lentisphaerota bacterium
ATCCTGGCGAGCATGCTGTTGCCGGCCCTGCAGACGGCGCGCGCCAAGGCGCGTCAGGCGAGCTGCATGAACAACATGAAGCAGATGAGCCTGAGCGCCCACATGTACGGCGATGACTACGACGACTACGTGGGGCCGTGCCGCTGGGACGCCTACCCGTCGACGATGCGGTACTACTACCAGTTCTACTACTCGTACAGCCCGCCGATGTTCTCGAAGGCAGAGTATGGCAACGGCGCCGTCCCCAGCAACCCGATGTGCCCGGGCGCCTACAACGAAGAGGGCGTCCCGGCTGGTGCGGCCACCACGTGGACCTACGCGGGGAGCCACAACTGGGGCGGCTACGGCCAGAACATGGGCTTCGGCTATCTGAACAGCCCCACCGGCACCCCTTCGGTCGGGTACGACTGGGCGCGTTTCGCGACCTATGAGCGCCCCAGCCAGGTCTTCCAGTTCGTGGATGCCAACTACTACCACATCTCGCTGTCGACCTCGACCTGGCAGGGCGCCGTGCCTTTCGTCATGTGGCGTCACAACGGCGGCGTCAACTTCGCCTTCGTCGATGGCCACGTCGCCTGGCAGAAGCGCTTCATGCCGACGGCGCTCTGGTACAACAGGAAGTAACCCGCGTCCGCGGCTCCGGCAGCGCTGTTCTGAATCCGCCGCGGCCCGGGTGCCAGGCACTCGAGCCGCGGCGTCTTTTCCCCGGCGGTGTTGATTGCCCCGGGAGATGGTGTTAGTATGAGGAGCGTCGAGAGTGTCCGCGGTCCGTCAACCTCAAGCGAAGGGGGCACGCCGAGGCCATGAAAGACGCACATCGACAGCACCGCTGCTTCACCCTGATCGAACTCCTCGTAGTCATCGCGATCATCGCGATCCTGGCGAGCATGCTGTTGCCGGCCCTGCAGAACGCCCGCGCCAAGGCGCGCCAGGCGAGCTGCATGAACATCCTGAAGCAGATGAGCCTCTGCTCGAGCCTCTACATCGACGACTCCGACGAGTGGGTGGCGCCGTGCCGCTGGGACCCGGACCCGGCCGCAACCCGGTACTACTACCAGAAGCTCTATCCCTACAGCCCGCCCATCTTCTCCAAACCCGAGTGCGGCAATGGCACCGTCGCCAGCAATCCGATGTGCCCGGGCGCGGTCAATGAGGAGGGCACTCCCGTCGGCTCCGCCTCGACCTGGACCTACGCCAGCCATAACTGGGGTGGCTATGCCCAGAACCAGAACTTCGGCTACTACAGCACCCAGGCCTGGAACCTCTACTCCAAAATCGGCGAGTTCCGGCGGCCGAGCGAGACCTTCCAGTTCGTCGATTCCTACTACTACCACATCTCCGGATCCAGCACGCAGTGGTCCGGCACGGCGCCCTTTGTCTCATGGCGCCACAACGGCGGCGTGGACTTCGCCTTCGTCGACGGCCATGTGGCCTGGCAACGGCGTTTCATGCCCACCGCTCTCTGGATCAACAAGGACTAGGGCATGGTGCTGCTGACTGACGTCGAAGCGCGGATTCTTGGCTGCCTGATCGAGAAGCAGATCACGACTCCGGAGTACTACCCGCTCTCGCTGAACGCCCTGACCCTGGCCTGCAACCAGAAGAGCAACCGCGAGCCGGTGGTGGAGTACGACGAGAAGACCGTCGTCCGCGGCCTCGACGGCCTGCGCGAGAAGAAGCTCGCCTGGATGGTCCACGCGTCCGGCAGCCGCGTCCCGAAGTACGAACACCGCCTCGCCGAGATGGCCGCCCTGAGTCCCGACCAGGTCGCGGCCCTCTGCCTGCTCATCCTGCGCGGCCCCCAGACCGCCGGCGAGATCCGCGGCCGCAGCGGCCGCCTGCACCTCTTCGCGACCATCGCCGAGGCCGAGACCGCGCTGCACCAGCTCATGACCTGGCCGGATGGACCCCTCGCCGTCAAACTGCCCCTCCTGCCGCGCACGCACGAGCCGCGCTTCATGCACTGCCTCTGCGGCGAACCGGAGCTGCCCGCCGCCGAGGCCCTCGCGCCGCCGCCCGAGCCGGCCCGCGCTGCCGTCGAGGCCGAGGAGAGCCGCCTCGGCCGCATCGAGGCCGAGATCGCCGCCCTCCGCACGGAGATCGACGACCTCAAACACCGCCTGGACGAGTTCCGCCGGCAGTTCGAGTGAAACGCCCGCACGCCGGCGCACCATGGCGCCGGGGCAGGGCGCCAGCAGCAGACGATCCGTCAGTTCGGTCCGGTCCGTCGGATCCTCATTGCCGCCCCGGCGCCCGTCGCCCTCTTCGTTGCCTTGACAAGCCTGTCCTGCCGGCTTAACTTGAAATGTATATACAAGGCGGGGCGGCCCGGTGGGACAGGACGGCAACGGCGAGGCGCAGGCGTGGCACGGCGTGACTCCATCACCAGCAGGGCAGTCCAGGCGCTCAGCCAGGAGATCCGCGACGGCCGCTATGCTGTCGACGAGCCGTTGCCCTCGGAGCGTTGTCTGGGCGAGCGTTTTGGCGTCAGCCGCATGACGGTGCGGGTGATCCTCGGGCGCCTGGAGGGCGACGGCCTGATCTTCCGGCAGCAGGGCCGCGGCACCTTCGCCGTGCCCCAGGCTCAGGCCAGGCCGGTGGCGCTCTGGCTGCGCGACCTGGAGAAGGCGAGCAGCCCGTACATCGTTGACCTGATGGCGGGTGCGGACCAGCACCTGGCCGGTCTGGGCAGCCATCTGTGTCTGACCGGTGCCCCGGTTCAGTCCTGGCCGGCGGCCTTCTGTCGTGATCTTTCCGGCGTGATCGTCATTCCTTTTAATGTAGATGGCGACGACATCGCCTGTCTGCAGCAGCTCGGCCTGCCGCATGTCACGGTGATGGAGTCGGACGTGCCCGGCCCGGCGGTGTGCCTCGACCCCCGCGGTGCAGCCCGGTCGATGGTTCGCTGTCTGCTCGATCTGGGGCATCGCCGGCTGGCCCTGGTGTCGGGCCATCATCAGCACAACGACCGCCAGAAGCGCCTGGGCATTGCCGAGGCCCTGTCGGGTTACGGCCTGCATCTGGACTCGATTCCGGACTTCGAGACCAACTACAACCCCGAGGCCGCCCAGCGTGCGGCGGTGGCGGCGTTGAGCTGCCGGCCGCGCCCGACGGCGGTGGTCTGTTTCGACGACACCCTGGCGCTGCAGGTCATCTCGGTGGCCCAGAGGCTCGGCCTGCGGGTGCCGGAGGACGTCAGCGTCAGTGGCTTCAACGACGCGCCGTTCAGTGCTCTGGTCACGCCGGCGATCAGCACCGTGCGTTTCCCGGTGCGCCAGGCCGGCCAGGCGGCGGCCCGCCTGGTTCTCGAGGCCAGCCGGAGCGGCCGGCCGGTCGAGAGCCTGCGCCTGGCGCACGAGCTGATCTGGCGTCAGAGCACCGCCACGCCGCCCGCCGGGGCGGCGGAAGAGGCCGCGGCCGCAACGCCGGCCGCCGCGCCGCGCGCTTCGGCGCCGGCCGCGCCTGGCGGCCACCCGTCGCCACACCATTCACCCGCCACATCGACGGCGGCCGTCGCGGCGGCCGATCGCCCGTCATCCTCCACCCCAACCTGAGCCCTGCATGGACACCTATCGCGAGCGCGCCGAGCACTTCCTCAAACACGAGACGCAGTTCCACCTCGGGGTCCTGCCGACCGAGCAGTCGCATCCGCGGACCACCGGCCTGGCCGAGGTCCTTCAGCGCGATCTGCCGGCGGGCCTGCGGCTTCTGCAGGGCGTCGACGAGGATGTCCTCGTGGCCTCCCGGCGGGTCTTTGCCAGTGCCGAGTACGCCGCCCTGGTCGCGGCGCTCACCGCGGCCCTGCGTCGCGGCGCCCGGATCTGTTTCTCCGGATGTGGCGCCACCGGGCGCCTGAGCATCCTCCTGGAGGCCTGCTGGCGGCATGCCTGGTCCGGCCTCGCGGCGCGCTATCCCGAGCTGGGCGCCTTGGCGGCAGCGCAGTCCGAGCGGGTCTGCAGCATCATGACCGGCGGTGACTACGCCCTGATCCGCTCGGTGGAGAACTTCGAGGACTACACCAGCTTCGGCCGCCGGCAGGTCGTCGAGGCCGGCCTGGCCCGCGGCGATGTCCTGGTGGCGATCAGCGAGGGCGGCGAGACCTCGTCGGTGATCGGCACCATCCTCGAGGCCCGTGAGCGCGGCCTGGAGGTGTTCTTCGCCTTCAACAACCCGGCCGCGATCCTGTCACAGCACATCGAGCGCTCGCGTCAGGTGATCGAGGACCCCGGCGTGACGGTCCTGGACCTGAGTTCGGGCCCGATGGCCGTCGCCGGCTCGACCCGCATGCAGGCGACCACCGCCGAGCTCCTGGCGGTCGGCATGGCCCTCGACCAGGCCCTCACCGCGCTGTTGCCGACGCTCCTCCCGGCCGCCGTCCTGGCCGGCCTCCCGGAGACCTGGCGCCAGCCCCAGGATGGCACTGCCCGCCTGCAGGATCTCCTCGCCGACCTGGCGGCGCCGGCCGCGGTGGCGGCCATGGCGGCCTGGACGACGGCCGAGCGCGATCTCTACGCCGCCCATGGGCGCCTGACCTACGTCGCCGCCGAGTGCCTGCTGGATATCTTCACCGATACCACCGAACGCTCGCCGACCTTCATGATGCCGCCGTTCCGCAAGTGCGACGACCGCACCTCGCCGCCCTCGTGGGCCTTCGTGAAGGACCCGACGCGTCCGACGCCGGCGGCCTGGTCGGCGGTGCTGGGCCGCGCCCCGCGCTGTCTGGAGTGGGACGCGGCGCTCTACGCGACTCTGGGCGGCCCGCCCTCGACGAAGGTGCAGCCGCCGCGTCTGGGTCAGGCGGAGATCCTGAAGTTCCAGATCGGCTGCGAGGACGATCCGTCGCGGTATGAGTCGGCGGCAAATGCGGCCATGGCGGTTCTGCTGACGCCGGAGGCCACCGGCGACGGCATCGGCACCTGGCTGGCGGCCTGGGCGCGTCTGTCGCGGCCGTTCCAGCGTCGTCTGGCGGCGGTGGTGGGGCCATCGGCGCCGGCACTGCCGGGGGTCGAGGCGGTCTTCCACGTCCCCTGCCGGCTGGTCTCGACGCCCCTCGGCCTCTGGCACCGCCTCGCTGTCAAACTGGTGCTCAATACGGTCTCGACCGCGACCATGGGCTGCCTCGGGCGCCTGACCAGCAACTGGATGGCCAGCGTCGAACCGACCAACAAGAAACTCATCGACCGCGGTTCGCGGCTGATCGCCGAGCTGGCCGGGGTCGACTACGCCACGGCCTGCCATGCCCTGCACCAGACCGTCGAGGAGCTGGCCGCCAGCACCCGGCCGGGCCAGGAGCGGCGGTCGCCGGTGGCCGTGACCATCGCGCGCCTGCGCGCCGCGCCGCCGGTGCGGCCGTCCTGAGGGAGTCATCGAGGGGCCGCATCGGGAGGTCGCGATGCCGCAGGGAAAGCAGAGCGGGGAGCAGCCGAGCCGGGCGGGGGTGGTCGTGCTGGCGGATGGGAACGGCCTGCGGGCGGGCTTCGGTGCCGATGGACACCTGCTCTGGCTGGAGAGCCCGTCGGCGTCGTGGGAGTTCACGCCATCCGGTCCCGGCTGGTTGCTCCTGACCGAGGGCAGCGCCGGCGCGCTCGAGGCGGTGCGCCCCGGCGATGCCGTTGTCCTCTCGGCCGACGCCGTCAGCCTCCGCCTGCGCGTCGAGAGCCTCCAGCACCAGGACGGCCGACGCTTCCCGGCTGCGCTCGAGGTGCACTGGGCCCTGCGCGAGGGCCGCCTCGAGGGCCGCGTCGTGCCACTGGCCCTGCCGACCGAGCTGACGTTGGCCGCCCTGCGTTTCCCGGATGTCGGGGTGCCGTATCCTCCCGGGGTGCAGTGGGTTGTTCCCAACGACCTCGGGCGGGTCTACCGCGAGCCCTGCCGCGAGCACCTCGACGCGCCCGACCTGGCGGGCAGCCTGCGCCAGCGCGCCCACATGCAGTTCATGGCCTGGGTCAGCGCCGCCGGGAGCCTCTATCTGGATTCGCGTGACGAGTCGGGCTGGATGCGCTCGCTGCTCCTGCGTGTCGGCGCCGGCCGGGCGCAGCTCTGCATCGAGCACCTCCTGCCGCGTCCGGCGACGGGAGCGCCGGCCTTTCCGCCGTATGCGGTGGCGCTGGTGCCGTACCGCGGCGGCTGGTACGAGGCGGCGCGGCTGTACCGGCCCTGGGCGCTGCGGCAACGCTGGTCCCGTCGCGGTCCGGCCGAACGCCGGGGCTCGTACATCGCCGAGGCTGCCTGCTGGCTCTGGAACCGCGGCCGCATCGAGGAGGTCGTCCCGGCCACGACTGAGGTCGCCCGGCGCCTCGGCCTGCCGGTGGCCCTGGACTGGTACTGGTGGCACAAGAAGCCCTACGACACCGGCTATCCGGACTACTTTCCGCCGCGCCAGGGCGAGGAGGCCTTCCGCACCGCGGTGCGTGAGCTGCAGCGCCAGGGCGTCGCCGTGCAGGTCTACACCAATGGCATGTCCTGGGACCACGACGAGCCCGACTGGCCCGATGCCGGCC
>JAAYZO010000914.1 GCA_012514865.1 Lentisphaerota bacterium
CTGGAGGGGTGCCAGAACCGGACTTTCAAACAGCCCTGGGCCGGCCGCCGCCGGCATTGCCGGACGCGCCTTGGCTGGCCATATTGCCGGGCGGACCCGGCACCCTCGGCACCGACCGGGCCGCACGGAGGCGCCACCCATGCGCAGCTATCGACAGGAACTCTGGTTCGAATCGCCCCGTCGCCGCGAGATCATCCTGATCACACCGCGCGTCGAAGAGTGCCTGCGCGAGTCGGGCATCCAGGAGGGCCTCTGCCTCGTCAATGCCATGCACATCACCGCCTCGGTCTTCATCAACGACCACGAGAGCGGCCTGCATCAGGACTTCGAAGACTGGCTCGAGGGCCTGGCCCCCGAGAAGCCCTACGAGCGCTACCGCCACAACGGCTTCGAGGACAACGCCGACGCCCACCTGAAGCGCACCATCATGGGCCGCGAGGTCGTCGTCGCCATCACCGCCGGGCGTCTCGATCTCGGGCCGTGGGAACAGCTCTTCTACTACGAGTTTGATGGACGGCGCCGCAAACGCGTCCTGGTCAAGATCATCGGCGAATAAAGGACAGCGCCGCCTCCGAACCCCCGTGCCGCGCGCGACCGGCGGGGGAGGGCGCGGCTGGTAAAGCCATGGCCGTTGCCCGTGTGGTCACCGATCTGGGACTCGACCGCGAGTTCGACTACCTCGTGCCTGACGACCTGCAGGGGCAGGTCCGGCCGGGCTCGCGCGTCGTCGTGCCCTTCGGGTCGTCCACGCGCACCGGCTACGTCGTCGGCCTCAAGGAGCGCTCCCACTTCCCGCGGCTGAAGCCCATCGCCGGCCTCGCTAGTGACGGCGCCCAGATCCCCGCCAACCTCCTGCGCCTCGCCGATTGGCTGGCGCAGTACTACTGCTGCCCGCGCGAGCACGCCGTGCGCGCCATGCTGCCGGCCGTCGTGCGCGGCGGCCAGGTCCGCAGCAAACGCCGCGCCTTTGCCTGCCTCGCTCCCGCCGCCGCCCAGCAGAAGGGCGATATCGCCGACTCGCTCACGCCCCGCCAGCGCCGCCTCCTCGAGGTCCTCGTCCGACAGGGCTCGCAGCCCCTCGCCGACCTCTGCCAGGCCAACGGCGTCTCCAGCGCCGTCGCCAAGGCCCTCGTCGCCAAGGGCCTCGTCGTCATCGAAGACCGCGTCGTCGCCCGCGACCCCTTCGCCGAGGATGTCGTCCTCCCTACCGCGCCCCTCGACCTCAGCGCCGAACAGGCCGCCGCCCTCGAGGCCATCAGCACCAGCCTCGCCGCCCGGGATGGCGCCGTCATCCTCCTCCAGGGCGTCACCGGCAGCGGCAAGACCGAGGTCTACCTGCAGGCCATCCAGCACTGCCTCGACAGCGGCCGCGAGGCCATCGTCCTGGTCCCCGAAATCGCCCTGACCCCGCAGACCTGCGAGCGCTTCCGTGGACGCTTCGGCGACCGCGTCAGTGTCATGCACAGCGGTCTCAGCGATGGCGAGCGCTTCGACGAATGGACGCGCGTTCACCAGGGCCGCGCCGCCATCGTCGTCGGAGCCCGCAGCGCCCTCTTCGCGCCCTTCCACAACCTCGGCCTCATCGTCGTCGACGAGGAACACGAGAGCACCTACAAACAAGAGGAATCGCCGCGCTACCACGCCCGCGATGTCGCCGTCGTCCGCGGCAAACTCGAGCAGGCGACGGTCGTGCTGGGATCGGCGACGCCCTCGCTGGAGTCCTACCAGAACGCCCAGAACGGCAAGTATCGGCGCGTTCTCCTCACGCACCGCGTCGATCACTGCGAAATGCCCAGCATCGAGCTGGTCGATATGACCGCCGAGGCCGCCATGCAGGGCCATGCTCAGATCTTCTCCCGGCGCCTCCAGGCCCTCCTCGAGGACCGCCTCGGCCGCGGCGAACAGACCATCCTCTTCCTTAACCGCCGCGGCTATGCCACCCAGTTCATGTGCACCTCCTGCGGCTATGTCGCCGCCTGCCCGGACTGCGAAACGAGCTACACCTACCACCGCCGTGACCAGATGCTCTGCTGCCACCTCTGCGGACGCATCCTGCCGGCCCCCAAGACCTGCCCGCAGTGCGGCAACCCCGAGGTCCGCTACAGCGGCGTCGGCACCGAGAAGATCGAGGTCGTCGCCCAGATCCTCTTCCCCAGAGCCGTCATCGCCCGCATGGACTCGGATAACATGACCACGCGCCGCTCTTACAGCGATGCCCTCGAGGCCTTCCGCGCCGGCCGCGTGCATGTCCTCATCGGAACCCAGATGATCGCCAAGGGCCTGCACTTCCCGAACTGCACCCTGGTCGGCGTCCTCAACGCCGACCTCGGCCTGCACCTCCCCGACTTCCGCGCCAGCGAGAGGACCTTCCAGCTCCTCACTCAGGTCGCCGGCCGCGCCGGCCGCGGCGAACGCGCCGGCCACGTCGTCGTGCAGACCTACAGCCCCTACCACCCGGCCCTCCAGTTCGCCCTGCAGCATGACGTCGACGGCTTCTACGGCGAGGAACTCCCCGACCGCGTCGCCCTCGGCTTCCCGCCTGCCACCCACATGGTCATGATCCACATCCGCGGCCCCGAGCCCGCCCAGGCCGAGGCCACCGCCGCCGAGATCCTCGCGGCGCTGCAGCCGCGCCTCGCGCCCGAGGTCAGGGTCTCCGGTCCCCTCCCGGCACCCATCGCCAAGATCCGCGGACAGTACCGCTACCAGATCACCCTCCGCGGCGGCAATATCCGCACCCTCGGACGCCTCCTCCGCGAGGCCGTCCTCGGCCGGCGCTTCCCCAAGGACATCGAGGTCGC